>JAWXAT010000047.1 GCA_034439615.1 Oligoflexia bacterium
ATCGAAGTGCGATCTGAAGCGGGGGATTACAAACTTTGTTGCTCCATCGAAGTGCGATCTGAAGCGGGGGATTACAAACTTTGTTACTCCATCGAAGTGAGATCTGAAACAGGGGCAATATTATTATTGTTTTTATAATAACAAGTAACTCAATTGTTCCATCGAAGTGAGATCTGAAGTGAGAGCATTACAAACTTTGCTGTTCCATCGAAGTAGGAACTGAAATGAGAGCAATACAAACCCTATTGCTTCATCGAAGCGGGAATAATACCAAATCAGTAATCATATTTAATCTGGTGTGTGTTCTTAATGCGTTATAGTACATGGCTAATTTTTCAATATTTTGTCGAAGTTATTGCCAGTTCAAGATGATTGACGAATTTTAAAGGACACAAGTGCTGAGATGCTCGTATTTTCAATCACTTAACAAACTAGCCTATGGTACGGAGTTTGAACTAAACATCATATGAATTTTGAATTGAGTAATGATTCGTATGTATGAATTTTGTTGTGAATAAATTATTCGGGCAAATGAATTTTGAAGTGAACATTGAACACCAATAATAAATATGGGGCACCAATAATGAACAAGGAACACCATGACCACGCTCAAAAATAACCTCATCTTGATTCTTCTCGTCGGCACTGGTGTCATCAATAGCGGATGCGGAAATAGCAATACTTTGAAGAAATTAACCAGTGCTAGTCTCAGCGATGAAGATCTTCATACACCGACTCCGTCTGATTCGAATAATTCACAAACACCAACGCCCTCACAAACAGCTATCAACACAACGCCTGGTGGCTGTTATCCAAAACCACCACCGATAAGTCGAATTGATCTTGTTGTTCATATAAAAATGCACAACAAAGTTCTGCTGGATGTCACGCCAGTCGTGTGCGGTTCTGATGACCCAGAAAGTATTCATTATAATTATTGTACTAAAATCATGCAGCGACCTTATGGCCGGTGTTGCGCAATGGGTCCGGATGGCGATGCAATGAGAATCCAATGTGAAAGTGAACTCATGGGATATGACCTTGAAGACGAGCGAGTCGGCCCAAAGTGGTACAGCCTAGGCTCCGGCGAAGTGGTGAAACATCCTGACAATTCCTACCTCGCTCATTATTATGGAAACGGCACCGCAAAAGCCTGTACGAATAAATCGCCAGCAATTTGTGGAACAGTTGAAATAACAGATAACGATCCAAGCCAGCAATAATTAATCTTGAAGAAGTAAACTCTTGGCAATTAATTTTGAACAAACACTTCCTAAGTAAATAACTGCATCTGGAAATACATCTACCTACAATCTTGTATAAAAAATTATTATTGCTGAATTATCTCCATTATGAGGAGAATATGGCGGTGTTACCCAAAGGGTTTGAACCCACCCAAGTTGAAAATAAGTGGTATCCATTGAATTTTCACCGCTCAATTAAAATACTTTAAATGCTTAAAATTTAAATCACTGTGTCGCTTGCGAATTTTTGATTTGTGTCGGGGTAATCTAGTGTGAAATGAATTCCGCGGCTTTCTTTTCGTGACAGTGCAGATTCAATTACAAGTTCAGCGATGAGAGCAATGTTACGAAGTTCGAGCAGGTCTTTATTCACTCTAAAATTCCAATAATATTCTTTGATTTCATCTTGCAATACTTTAATGCGATTATGTGCACGCTCGAGACGTTTTGTTGAACGAACAATGCCAACGTAGTTCCACATCAAACGTCTGATCTCATCCCAGTTGTGAGAAATCACAATCATCTCATCGGGATTCACAGCTTCGCCATGATCCCACTCTTTTACTTTCATATTCAACTCAGGGTAATCTAAAAAATGCTGTTCAATATACTCAACCGCATTATGAGCAAAAACCGTTGCTTCCATTAAAGAATTACTAGCTAATCGGTTGGCACCATGAAGGCCTGTGTGTGCTGTTTCACCAATTGCAAATAAATGATTAATATCTGTCTCGGCATTTTCTTTTGTCCACACTCCACCGCAAATATAATGAGCTGCAGGAACCACTGGAATGGGTTGCACTGTCATATCGATGCCATACTTTAAACATCGCTCATAAACTCCAGGAAAACGTGTTTTCAATTCAACTGCTGGCATATGTGTCACATCTAAAAATACGCAATCTTGACCGGTTCGTTTAATTTCGGCATCAATCGCTCGAGCCACGATATCACGAGGAGCAAGCTCTGCTTTCTCATGATACTTCGGCATAAACCGCTCACCATTTTCTAATATGAGATGAGCTCCTTCGCCTCGCAATGCTTCGGTGATTAAAAAATTTCTTGCCTGTGGATGATAGAGACATGTTGGATGAAATTGCAAAAACTCCATATTTGCAACTCTGCAACCAGCGCGTCTTGCCATGGCGATTCCGTCACCGGTAGCTCCATCCCAATTTGAAGTGTAGAGATAAACCTTTCCTGCGCCACCGGTAGCAAGAATAGTGAAGCGAGAAATTTGAGTTTGAACCTGATTATTCTTCGTATCTAGCACATAGGCGCCCAAGCATTGTGTTGGGCCGGTTTTGAGTGGATTAATTTTTTTATCGATAATCAAATCAATTGCCATTTGGTATTCAAGAATTTTAATATTTGAATTTTTAGCACATGCTGCAAGCAGAGCATTTTGAATCGCAAGACCTGTCTGATCAAAACTGTGTAAAATTCTTTTTTGAGAATGGCCACCTTCCCGTGTAAGATCAAATAAATCTGATCCGGTTGTTTTATTAAACACAACTCCGTACTCAATAAGATCACGAATGCGTGCAGGTGCTTGACTCACACACATTTTCACAATTTCTTCGTTACAAAGTCCAGCGCCGGCAACAACAGTATCTTTAATATGAGAATCAAAACTATCATCTTGCCCCGTTACACTGGCGATTCCACCTTGGGCCATTGCTGTTGCAGTATGTGTTGCAGAACCCTTTGCAAGAACAGTCACGGTGCCAAGTCGTGCCGCTTTCAACGCAAAGAAAAGCCCAGCAATACCTGAACCGATGACTAAGAAATCAGACTTTTGAACTGACACTGACGCTGACATTGTGGGCAAAGTACTGGGATGACCCGCTACAGTCAAGTGGGGTTACAAAATACAATTATCATCTACGTAAGGGTATTTAGACTATCTTTCGCACCAAAGCATTTGGACTATCTTTGACACCAATGCATTTGGACTATCTTTGACACCAATGCATTTGGACTATCTTTGGCGCCAGGGCAATTCAGCCAATTTAGATGCACATGATTGAGCTCTTAATAATGCTAATTCTAATTGTGTTTGATTTCTTACAGCCTCAAGGCGTCTTGTTTCTTTTTGGTAGCGTGTACTTCCATCAACCATAGCCTCACGATTTGACGTTTGTGAGACAAATTCTTTGGAATACCTAAATACTTCCTCATGTGCTTGAGAACTACCGGATTGTGAATCGTGAATCTGTGAACCGCTTAATGGTAACTTCATGTCAGTAATTAATTGCATATTTGTTTCAAGTGATAGGGCTTGAAGATTTAAAACTGCATCACCTCTCGCGATAGACGGAGGTGTTGCGTTACTATTTGGAATATGAATCGAAGCCCCCGTCTTTAAGGTAAGCGTCATGCCCTTTATATTTTTTTCTACATGCATAACAGTTTCTTTTTTTCTTGCGCCTGGTTTGCCAATATAAACTTCATACTGATCATAAGTGAACATGGCTTTTGCTGCTGTGATGATCACGTATGAATCGCCCGCTCCCTTTAACAGCATCATTACTTCTCTGACATGATTTGATTCATAAAAATGCAAAATATTATTTTTAATTTTTGAAACTAAAACTTCACGCTCTGGGCGCGACATTTCTCTAAACTGTGAACGAAAATTCTTATCATTCAAATCAATAGTAGTTGTTAAAGGAAAAAATCGCCCCTGCCCGCCCCAAAACTTTGAACTTGCGCCTGATTCTGGCCCAGAGAAATTTAAGAGTGAAACTATTGAATTCCCGGCATTGTCTGAATAGGCCCATTCTATAACTACATTTTGTAATTGCTCAGGAGGTGATGTTTCGACAGCTGCGTTTGCAGATAAGACCGTGGCAGCAGATGTGGATGCTCCTGTAACTGCAACACTTGCAGTTGCCGCAAAAGAAAGTGCAGTACTGAGTAAATTGACAGTCAGTAATTGCAGCAATTGTGTATTTATAAACCGCATCTGATGACCTCTATATTATATAACTTTACCGACATCTTTTCTGACATATAGGGCTCAACTTCAACCAAACCCGCTCAACTTCAACCTAAGCTTCATCACATCCACTTACCCATTAAGAATACAAGATTTATACCCATTGATTGGCTCTATAACACCCGTGGCCCAATGAACCGCTCGCCAAATCGTGGTGATGACAAAAATTGTTACTCGCATGACTTTCAACGCTAAATTCAGAATCATTTATGAAACTTTTTCAGATCACCACTCAGCCATCACCACTGAATTTCTTTTAAGACTATAAAAGCCATGGCATATGCATTGCTCATATTTGAAATTGAAAAGAAGCATAAGTAACAAAATAGAAAAGTGGAACGTTTATGAAAATTTTTAAGTTGTTTGTAATTTTTGGTCTCTTGATCTCTACCACCCCTTCATTTGCTGCAAGTGGAGAAAAACCATTTCGATTTGAACAGTGTGGGTCATGGCTCATACGCCTGGGAGATATTCATTCTAACCTCGATCGAGAACAATCAGACAAACAAACATTTAATGCTCTCATGGGTTTAAATAATTTCGAAAAAAGTTCACTCAAACCCCAACCCAAGTCTCTTCGTTCAACTTATCCATTCACGCTCGATGTGACTTCAGAAATAATTGATGAAGCAAAACATGCAGACATTTCAGATCGCGTTGATCGCATTAATCTTATGATGCGTAAGCAATCGCCTAATGTACTTACACGTGTGGGAAAGCGAACAATTATTGCCGGTTATGAAGTCCGAGGGGAAAAAGAAATTAGACTTATGCTAGACGCTGTATCCAATGATCGACAGTTACTAGAAGACATAAGAGCCGCTAAAAAAATGAAAAATTTGCTTACGGGCCTTGCAGAAACAGGAGTTGGCTTAACAGCAATTGCTTTCTTGGATTCTTATTTTGGTTTGCCTCAATATATAGGCTTAGTCAATTTAGTCGCAGGTGCTATTACTTTGTGTGCTTTACCTTTGGATCTTGTTCATCGAGAAAATGATTTTGAGAAAAAGCAAAAAGCTATTGATGCTTTTTTGGTGAAAAAGGATCCTCAATCTTGGATTTATCAAGGTCGAAGCTCCTACGTCGACAGACAAGTTGGACACCTATGGCGTAGTACTAAAAATGTAGAACGTATCGCAAACAAAGAAGTTCAACACCAGCTTACACCAAACATGCTCACAAGAAGTACTGACCCGCATCTCATTGAAACCGATATGCTCATTCGTTATGAAAAAGACGAGCAGGGCCAAATTACTCCGGTACTCTCAGTATTTTTACAATTTAGAAAATAATTGTTATTCTTATTTTGAGAACTTTAGAAAGCTTCCGCCCAATGGCCCCGCAAGCGTTAATCCAACAGCGCCTGATGTTGCGGCTACAGTTCCGATTGGAAATTTAATAATGTAGGGCTTACTCCATATATTGTGATAAGGATATTTTGCTGCCAAAGCGACTTTGTTTTCGTAAACACGCTTAATAGATTTCGGCATTACTCTTTGACCACTAACATCTAAAAAAATATTCCATACAGAATCTTTTTTATCTAAAACATTGGTATCATCTTTGTCGGTATAAAGGCTGACAAACACTGTCGTCTCATTTTGCGCTTCATACAAAGCTTTTTGACGAGCTTCGCGCAATTGCTCAGCACTCCATTGATACTGTTGTGCATCTTGAAACACCTGATGCTCAACAACTTCCATTGCCTGCAGAGTAGCTGTGACTTGATAGGCGGCACTCATGCTGGCATAAGATTTTTCACCAGTAGTCCAACGATCTAAAACCGTCGTGTATTTTCCTGGAGGGCGCTCAATGCCCTTGTAGTTGAGAGTTTCTTCGTGATTTGTCGTAGAGCACCCAATCATGCTTAAAGCTAAAACAAACATTACAGCGAGAAACTTCATTTGCTTATCTCCAGTATCATCTGTTTTGTTACGATGGGTTCATAATCAAGGCCTGCTTTTTTAATATTTTCTGCACCACCCTCTTGGCGATCAACAGCGGTGTATACACCAACTACATCAAGGCCAGCCAACTTTGCTCTTTCTACACTTTTTAAAGTTGAGCCTCCGGTAGTCACCACGTCTTCAAGAATAATCACCTTATCACCTTGGCTAAAATTCTTCATTCCTTCTACCCACTGCTGTGTGCCATGTGCTTTTGGTTCTTTACGGATATAAAAGGCAAAAAGTGAGTCGCTCCAATCTTGCGTGAACATACTCACACCTGTTGCCAGTGGGTCTGCACCCATGGTCAAACCACCAACACCTTTGATTTTTGCACCGCTTTGATTCTTCGCTTTAATTTTTCCGGCAATAAGACTACTCACCAACCAAATTCCACGCGGGTGTAAGAGTGTATGCTTCATATCGATGTAGAAATCACTAGATTTCCCTGAAGCCAGCGTGACATTACGTTTTTCGTAACTTAGTTTTCTAACCAGGCTTACAAATTCTTGGAGCATTTCTTTTGAATCAGTCACTTTTATAAATCCTGTCGCGAAAAAAATTATTGATGCTTAATAAGCCATTTTTTCAAATCAGAAAATGGTTTATCGCGCCCGACTTCATTGTAAATCTCATGATAGAATTGCTCATAAATCAGCAGTTCTTTGTCTTTTGCTTCTAATTGTTCATAAAACTCTTCGGCTTTTGGTCGACTCACTATTTTATCGTCGCCTGAAAGTTGCATCAGCACAGGAAGTTGAATTTTACGAGCGCAATCAAAAACGTATTTCATACTTGCTAGCAATTCTACAAACAGTTTCGGACTGATTCGATTATGGCGTAAGTGATCTAACTCCATAGTGCCCACATGTTCTTTATCGTGGCTAAGGTGATTCAGAGGGATTTCATTGTACAAAGTCATATTGGGTGCCATCGCTGCTAAAACGCCTGCACTTTTTCTTTTAAGTTTTGGAATTTGGACACTCAAATCTAATAATGGAGAACTAAAAATAGCACCTCGTGCTCCAAAATCTCCATGTCTGATGAGAAGTTTTGAAAGTACTAACCCACCCATTGAATGACCGAGAAAAAAAATAGGCTTTCCAGAAAATCGAGTCTTCACAACGCTGTGAAAAAGTTTGATATCTAAAACAAACTCATCGATTGTTCCAACTCCTCGTTTGCCAGAGCTTCGACCATGACCTCGAAGATCAGACATAATTAATTGATAGGGTGAACCCATAAGACCTTCGGCGAGAAGTTTGTATGAATCTGAATGCTCTCCAAGTCCGTGGATCCCCAAAATAACGGCTTGGGATGATTGTTGAGCCCAGGTTTGAAAAAATAATTCCGAACCATCGTAACCTTTGAATGTACCTTCTTCGATTTGCAAGCCCATAGTCCTTATTGTGATAGGAGTTTAAAACCACGTCAAGGCGATCATTGAACTTGTAGGCCTATCAATGTAGAATGTTTTCATGGATCGCAATTTAATCGTGCTGCTAATGGTCATAGTTTGTTTACAATTTCCTTTTATGGGAAGCGCTCAAGAATTTGATGACCCCAATAATCCACAGGCCAAAGAAGGCGAAGTCAACGCGCGCTTTGCAAGAATGACAAAAGAAGTAGGCTTTTTATGTGGTAAATTTTTGCCCAATTCAATACCTGGAATCACAGAAGTGATGTCACTGTGTGGACCGCGAGCGGCAATCAAAACCGGGCGAAATGCTTTTTTCGAAGGCACACTTCTTCAAGGTTCTGGCAGTGGACAAAGATATCTCATGGGTTCGGGAGCATTTAGATCTGATTCTCAGATAGATGATTTTGTTGCCTCATTTTATGCTGGTGCAGATATTCATTATGCGACAAATCCCATATACACGGTTGTTCCCACAGGTGAAGAAACCAGAATCTACCCAGGTCTTCATGCTGGAGGAGCACTTTGGTGGGAATTCAATGACGTCACAAGTCTTAGATTTGATTTAAAATTTAATTTTTACCCAGGGTCATCTCTGATTGTAGGTGTGGGGCTTGTGATACGCTTTGGACCTGCCGGGCAAGATGCCGATCAACAAGGCCAATGATAACTTCTTTTTTCTCTCGCGGTTCAAATATATAAGCACGCCCATCAAGTGGTGCAATCACTGCTAACTTGATTTTATCCCATGAAGCACCTGCGCGATTTACAGCCAATGCGTATAACTCTAATTGTGCACGCGCACGCTCTAATGCATCATCAGATATATTTTTTGCACTCTTATAATCGCAAACCCACACCACCTCATCGACTATTCCCCAAAGATCAATTTGCCCTTCAAGAATTACCCCTCCCTCTGTGATTAAAAAAGGCCATTCTGAAAAACCTTTTGAAATTAGTTCTTTTAAGGGTGGCTGCTTAATTTCAAGAGTTTTTTGCACAGCCTTAGAGTTAATCTTCCAACTGGTAATAAATCGTTGTGAGATAGTACTAATAAGTTCATCAAGATTTGCATCAGGATTTGTTTTGAGAAATTCAAATAAAGCGTGAAGCGCTAAACCTCGTTGTTGTGATTCTAGCTGCGCTTTTAGGGGCAGCTTTTCTTGAGATTGTGGAAGTCCATACGCACCACCCAGTGCTTCACTTACGGTAAGACGTTTAATTTTTTCTTGGGAAGATTCAGGAAGTTTCAGTTTTATATCAGCACTTGATTTAATATTTTCTTTGGCTTTTGAAATCTCAAGAGGTTCAGACCAAACTTTTACTGAATAAGTATTTTCTTGAACGCCTTGAGAAATACTAGGGCCATTAAAAAGTGATACTTTAGAAAACCAACTCTTCTCAACAACTTTACTCTTTGCTATGAGGCTGAGTTTTTCTGCTGCTCGTGTCACTGCCACATAAAAAACTCTGAGACTCTCGGCAAGTTCACGTTTATAGCGCTCTTCTTTAAGAACATGGTGCATGATGGGAGCAACTTTTTCTTCAGCTTCAGGGCTTAATACTTTCACAGCCCATTTGCCGTCAGAGGAAAGCTCTAAAAGATTTGATTTTGGCCTCAACGGATCAGAACAATATGGCACAACGACGCAATTAAATTTTAGCCCCTTACTTTTATGAATAGTCATGATGTTTACACGCTGAGGTTCAATGAAGCTTGCAGCCTCACTTTCTTCGTTAGTTTGTTCAAGATCACTCCACGCACGTTTGATAAAAACTGTGGCTGAAAATCCAGGACTCCTCTCTTCTTGACGAAGGCTTGAAACAAGTTTTCTCAAATTTGCTTCTCTACGCCCACTGACATCACCGATGAGACAAAATTCAAAAAAACCAAGGCGATTTAAGATTTCATCAAAAGCGACAGACAATGGCCAGGTTTCAACTTTTTCCACTGCATTTCTGAGATCAAGTAGTGATGGGTATTTTTCAATTTCCAAATTATTTGATTCAAGCCAATGCCAAAATGACTTTGATTCACGTTCGTGGCCCCAACGAGCTAATACAGTGTCGGGGATTCCAATCCACGGTGAACGCGCTATAAGAATAAATGCATCATCGTCAGAAGAATCTTCGATAAAACTTAAAACCGCCAACGCATCAAGAACTTCACGCCGATCATAATAGCCACCAGTCGAATGTATATAAACGGGGATCCCCGCATCAGCCAAAGTACTGGCAACAAGCCTTGCTTTATCGTTGGTCTTTACAAGGACTGCCATTTCATGAAATGCGTGCCCTTGAATTTGCCAATCTAAAACTTGTCTGGTTATAAGGTCTTCTTCGGTAGCCAAATTTTCTGCAAATTGCACATGGGTACGAATACCACCCTCTTCTGGCCCCTTTGCTACAAGATTATTCATCGGAGGATTGAGCGAAGTAAAAAGCATGTTCATAAATTTCAAGAGATCCGGGTGACTACGATAATTCACCTCAAGTCGTTCAACTAGGCCATGAGCTTCTTTGACGATTTTTTTTGTATCTTGAAAAACATTTTCATCAGCACCTCTGAAAAGATAAATACTTTGCTGAGGGTCACCAACAAAATAAGAGTTCCAAGGTTTTCTAAACAATTCAAAAAGAAGCTTTTTTTGTAATGGGCTTGTATCTTGATACTCATCTACAAACCAAAAATCCCACTCCTTACGAACAGAACTCACAACCTGCGGATGTTTTTCAATGAGTTCAAATGTTAAAAACTCAAGATCATCAAATGAAAGAGCCCCCTGTGTTCGCTTTTCTTCAAAAACTTGATTGATCGACAATGCAACTAAATCACTAATTAATTTTGCAAGCTCATCATGGTTTTTATTAATTTCAGGATCATAACTTAATTCAGCCCATTTTTCTTTTTTAAGCTCAAAAATAAAATCAATAGATTCTTTAAATTCAGAACCTTTAGCCCCTACTCTTATAGCGGGCTTAGACATCTCACCAACGACATTTAAAAATTTCTCACGTACTACCACATAGTCGTCAGCTGTTTTATCAAGAATAAGCCAGAGCGATTGAAGCTCGCTAATTTTTTCACCCAGCTTATCGGATAATTTTGAGATATCGGCTGTGCATAAAAATTTTAGATGATCTTTGAGACTGGAAATATCTTTTTTGGCGATATCTTCCCACCCAGTGGCAGACTTAAAATCATTTCCATAGGTTTGACGATGGGCCATTAAATCACAAACGATGCTAATAAGTTCTGAGAAAGAATATTGCTCTAGTAAAATTCCATACTCAGGTTTTTGAGAGATAATACTCCTTAAAACTTTTTGAACAATTTCTCGCTCTTCTGGGCCATTTAAAATTACAAACTCAGGGTCAAGACCCAAGAGCATACCAAACCTATGTAAAATGAGTGAGAGTGTTCCGTGGATTGTGGATATATGAAGCTTCTCTGTATCTTGCACAAAATGTACAAGCCAAGAAGGTGGATTTTTTTCTTTTGATAATATTGAAACAACTCTTTCACGCAGCTCAGCTGTAGCGCGCTCCGTGAAAGTAGTCGCCACAAGCCTTGGAACTCGCTTATTTTGATTATAAAGATATGTAGCGATTTCAATAATTCTACGAGCGAGGCTTTCGGTTTTGCCAGTACCTGCTCCCGCTTCAACGATTGTAGTTATGAGAGGTGAGGTGCTCGACATAGAGTCCTCCATGAGCAAGAAGGACACAAAGTTTCAGTTCGAGGTATCGGTGTGAATTTTCCTTCACGAATGTGTTCTAAACATTCATGTACACTTTCATTGATTTGGGTAAAATACTTATCTTTTATTTCTTGAGTAACATTTGCATTACCCACTTTTTCTAAGGGCAACACACCTGCTAATTCCACATCACTTAATTGAAAACCTTTTTTACGATTCATTTTTTTCAATGAATAAAATTGAGCGGCAATTATTTTTTTAAGTTTCTCACCGTTTTTTTCTAACAAACCTGACTCGATGGCCTGTGCATAAAGTGCTAATTGATAACTGCCACGCTTTTGCCAACTTGGAATATTGCTGCTGGCAGAATCACCACTTTTATAATCAATTAAGATTGCAGAGCCCTGTGCCGCCACATCAATACGATCGATACTTCCTCGAAAAGGGGCCCAATGTTTTGACACATCTTGCGGAGCAACTTTACTAAATTCTAATGTCTTTTGACCTTCACTCCACGCAAGATAACCCTTAAACGACATTTCAAAACCAAGTGGGGTTGTACATGGATATTCTTTTCTCCAATCTATTTCATATTGGATAAATCTACGTAAGAGTCTGACAAATCTTGATCTGATTGAAGGCCAAATATCAGAGCTCACTTGTTTTTGAACTACATCAAGAGTGTCGATGAGCTCTTCACATTCTTTATCACCCCAGAGTTCAAGTGAAATTTCAGATTGCAAAATTCGCTCAGCAGCTCGATGCAGCCATTGACCACGAGTTTGGGCTGAAGGTTCAACGTCAAGTTCGCTTTCATCAAATAGTCGTAAATGGGTACTTGCAAAAAACTTAAACGGACACGCCCCATAAGATTCAATCTTTGATGCACTCAATGATACAGAAAGTGGTTTTGCATCTTCAGCAGGTATTACAACTTGTCGCAATCCTTCAATTTCTTCACTTACACGGAGGCCAAGATTTTTTGCAGTTAAGGGGTTCCATATTTTAAAACCATCAACTTGATCAGCGACCATGGGGTTTAAAATGTTTTTTTGCACATCAAGCCACATTGTGTGTTCAGAAAAATCAAGGGTTTCAAGATTTTTACCAAGATCTGAAGCGGTCTTAAGCCATAACGAACTTGCACTTACAGTGCGCCCATTTGAATCTGTTTTTGGACAACTTAATACAATGTGATTCCACGCTCCAGTTTTAAGCCAGCGGATTTGGCTATCATCACGTTTATCAGTCGATGCAGAAAGGTCAAAACCATACTGCTTTAACAAAATCAATTGATCTGAATTAAGGTTACTCACTACCGATCGACGCCCAGGCGTATCGATACTTCCTAAAATAATTAAATGCGTGGCAGGTGCTTCTTCGGCAGAAGCTAAGTCCACGGCCCAAATTCCTTTAGCACCCGCTTGCTTGTAGACGATATCAATGCGGCTTGTGATTTCTTGCCAAGCTTCAATCCAAAGTTTTAATTGCAACTTACCATCACCCACCTCTGATCGCAAAGCGGTCACGGCTCTTAAGAAATTTACATCTCGTTGTGAGTCAGACAAATCCAACACAAGTTCTTCATAAAGTTTGAAAAGTAGACTTTCAAAATCTTGTCTTGTGAGCTCACCTCGTGATTTGAGTCGCCCAAGTTTTAGGATTTGATTACGCATTTCATCAATCGAAACTTGGTCTTCAGATATAACGGGGCCGAGCACACGTTTTTCTTTTCTTCGCCTGCTCGTTCGACGATAATGAGACATCGTTAAGAATGCTTCTTGTAGGATTCCTGAGTGAACTTGGCCATCAACTAATTCTAATCTGCCATTGAGGGCACGAAAAACACGGCCCGCCGATAATCGAGCAGAAAGAGATCTTTGAAATCCGATTCCTTGCCAAGCTAAATCATGATTTAATAAATTTTCATATTCAGAAATTTCTGGAGCTGCGATACAAATCGATTCAGGTTTAATACCTGCAGCAACCCATTTTGAAATAGTCTCCACAGCTTTACGAGCTTCAGCATCTGGTGAGCTGCAACGCCAAATATCAAATGGTACATTCGCATTTAAAACTTCTACCATTTTTTCTTCTTTTACCTGAGGTACACCCAAACCCAAACCACGATATGAATAAAGACCTGACTCTAAAAGTGCTTCTGCATTTTCTACAGGCACAAGAATTTTTACATTGCTCTCTTTAGCAAGTCGGTGAATAAGCTCACGCTCTCCGTCTGTCATGTCTAAACCCAAATCAAAAACAAGTTCAGAGTCTTGCTTTAACACTTCAGGATGTTCCGCTAAATAGTAGGGAACAAAAAACCATGGAAGCCTTTTTGCTTCGATGCAACGTTTATAAAAGCGAATCCCAAGGCTTGCGAGTTCTTGAAACTGAGAAGAATCAAAAGGATTTTGGTGTTCAAATTCTGCAATAGTTTCTAATGCAATTGGATGAGAAATAATTTGAGCGAGATTCTGACAGGCTTCTAAAAATTTTCGAGGAGCCCGAGGTCTTTGACACCACTGGGCCGTGCCTTGCGTTTGAAGAAAATCTCGAGCGGTGATTTTTGAACCCACAGGACCTAAAATTCCCATGGAAGGATCAACGCTTTGCAGTAAATTTCGCCAAAACTCTGAAGCACGCTTCACGGGTTCACCGATGACGATGCCATTTCTTTCAAGGAGGTTTTGGCGCAAAAATATTTTAGATTTAACGTCGCTGACCACCCAGACCTGTCGCGAAGGATCAAATCGGGACCAAAGAGTTTTTTTGCAAGCTAGTTTAGAAAGCCATACAATAGTAAGCATCGCAGGCGGAAGTTATAAAAATTCGCCAAAGAAAGCAATGAAGCATTGACCAAAGAAGTTAACCGCCAGAGGTTCTAAATGATTATTGCAGCTTTAAGGCTCACCTTTATGACGTCACCGGATAATAGCTCTAGCCGCGGACTAGCTCAAAAAATTAAAGACCGACTTTTAACCAAATTTAAAGCTTCTGTGACTGAAATCCCAACACCTGGTTCAAATGAACTTGTAATCGGCGTAGCAATTGTTGGTTACGACGAAGCAAAAACAAAAGAGCGCGTGAATCAGATCATTCGTCATTTGCAAGAATGGAGTTCTGTAGAACTCGTCAATGATGAAGTCGAGATTATGCAATTTGATGATCTTGAGATGGAACGGGATTTTGAGAAGTACAATCCGTAATTGTTAAATTAAAAAATGAACTCTCCCGAACAGTATTGTCCCTAAGGGAGAGTTCATCTGAATTTTTAGTGAGGAGTCGCCAAGTAGTTACTCAGACAAGTAGCAATGGCGGCATCTGTTTGCCCGCCAGCACAATTATCGGTAAATGCCTTAGCTTTTACACATGGATTATTAGCGTCAGTTGAAGTGTTATCCGATGGAGACGCACAGGCTGAGCTTTTTAGATCACGGGCCATTGTTGCGACCAACGCAGGATTTGTTCCCGCACAAGCTGCGACTGCTGTTTGTACTCCAGTGGCACCAGCTCCGAAAGTTGAACAATCATTTAAATTTGTAGCCATATTGATTAACGAGGCCACCTTTTTAATTCCGCTTGAAGCTGATCCGTTACCCGCATTAACGTATGATTGTGAACGAGTAGCTCCCCCCGGAACAACCAACACACTCAAAGCCACGTTCATACCATCGAGGCCACCTGAATTTGTTTTCATGGCATCAACCATCTCAGCCATTCGATGAAGTTTTTTATCAACGATCAGATAAATTCCAAAACGAACGCGCTGAGCTTCTTTGGTAGTAACACTACCAAGTTTTGCTTCACAACCGGAAGCTGCTGTAGAAGCTGCATCAGGATTAGTAAAAGCCGATTTCGCGGCGTTATCTACGCAGGCCCTAGCCGCTTCGATATTTCCATCCTCAGCAGTTTCACACGCTGTTAGAGAAAATGATAAGAGTACGCTACACAAGATGAGACGTTGAGACATTGTTGATATCCTCCACAAGTAATTTGCTCTTAAAGTGTAGCACAGTGCTTACTGTTTACTCACTCTTGCGAAAGACTAGTTTGTTTGAGGGGCAAAAAATTCCCCTCTACTTTAGTCATGTCAATCAGATGATCCTTAATAAATTTAAAATGCGCCGATAAAAAGAATATGAAGTCTCTATGGACGGTGACATTCAGCATTGCATTACTTTTTTCTTTTGAATCATATTCTCAAGAAATCCAACCTTTTTTCAGAAGTGTTCGTGCCCAAGCTATGGGAGGTGCTGGAGTTGCAACCGTTAATGACGAAACGGCACTGTTTATTAACCCCGCTGGTTTAGGAAAAATTCGCGGCCCTTACTTTGTATTAATAAATCCTGAGCTTGAAACTAATTATGAGGCAAACGCTGCACTGAGTGCTGGGTTTCAATATGCAGCAGTACTCAATGCTCAATCCATGCTCGATGTGGCAAAGCGAAACCCAGATAAACGTCTGCATCTACGTGTTCAAGCTCAACCCTCTTTTGTGACCACCAACTTTGGATTTGGAGTCTATTCAAAGTATAACTACGACGGTGAATACACCTCATCAACTGATAACTATCATCTAGATTATATCAACGATTATGGTGCTGTGATTGGTTACAACTTACGTTTGTGGGAAGGTCGTATCAAAATTGGTTTTGCAGGAAAATTTATAAACCGCGTATATGTAAATCAAGATGTTGCCGGCACCACGACTGGACTTCAATTCAGTGACATCGCCAATGAAGGCGGAGGAGTGGGTTGGGATGGCGGAGTTATTTTATCGGGACCTTGGTTGTGGTTACCAAGTATCGCAGCCGTCGTCCACGATGTTGGAAAAACTTATTTCACCACTACGAACGGTTACTTTTATAGAAACAATCTTCCTCGACCACCACCGCAAAGCCAAAGTATAGATGCAGCCATTGCCGTATTTCCTATTCTAAGCAACAAGGTGCGTTCAAGCTTTACCGCTGAATGGCGAGACGTACAAAACCCAGAACGAGTCGACATCTACAGACGTTTACATGTTGGAGCTGAGATAAATTTTAACGATACATTTTTCTTACGTGGTGGAATGAACCAGCGGTATTACACAGCTGGATTTGAATTATCAATGCTTGGGCAACAATTTCAGTTCACTACCTATGGCGAAGAAATCGGAACACCTACTCGTTTTCGAGAAGACCGCCGCTATATTATCGAATACGGAATCCGATTTTAATTTGTTTTAGCGTCAAGTAATTGACACTGAATTTCATAATTTTCTAAGCTAAACTATTAATATGGCTAAGAATATTTCTTTGATGGCTATCATTATGCTGGTGTCACTTGTGAGTGGTGGCGGCTGTAATATGTTCGGAGATTTGGCAGACAAATCTTCTGATGAAGCTATTCTTGATGATGTCGAAAATTTAATCGATGCTGGTTTATGGAATGATGCCGTTTTAAAATGGCAACTCCTATCTTCTACTGCCAAATCAAAGCGTGAGAATAAATTACTTCTCGCTTCAGCATATGCAGGTCGTGGCGGATTAGACATACTTCGACTCATCAGTGCCATTAATTCAGGTGGTACAAATTTTTTCACAATCCTCATGAAGGCGTTTAGAAGTTCGCAGTATCGACATATTGATGATCAGATTCTAGCTGAAGCAGTAATGGTTAATATTGGCGCAACAGCACTTCTACGCACAGTTGATGAAAATATTTTTACGATGTTCGTAGAATTCGCAAAACTTGGTACCATTATGGCAGCGTTTGCCGATACTGATGCAGACAATGTAGTAGATACGACCTTTAATAACTGCACAGCTTTAGATAGTCACCCTACATATAAAAAACATATTGTCACTGGGCTTACAATAATCATTGAGAGTCTAGCGGCTACAGGGAGTACACTTGCTGGTAGTAGTGTGTCCAATATCTCAGCAAATTGCACAGTTTTTGGTGTTAATTTTTGTTCAAAAACTGACATCAGTAACGTCACAGCAGCTGAAGAACTTTCAGCTGAAACACTGATGGGCGAAAGTCATCTCGCAATCGGTCTTGCTGCAACAACGAGTGTTAACACTCGTGAATTCACTACACCAGTCACTTCAAATGGAGACCCCTGTGCTGGAGTCGCCCCGTGTTTATGTCCGTAAGTAAAAAAGTTTTTATTCATTTTAATAAAATCACAAGCACTCTACTACTTTTCACCTGTTTAACTACAACTGCTACTGCAAATGAGATCGTTGAGAATTGGCAATCAGCCAGAGCCATGGCACTTGGAAATGCCTACACCGCAATTGTTTCTGATAAAGATGCACTTTTTTATAATCCAGCTGCACTCAATAAAATCCGCGGACTTCACCTCACACTTCTTGACCCTGCAATTGCGAGTGATGCCTTAAATGGGTATCAACTTTACAAAGATTTCACAGGTTCAAATTATTCAACGGCAATTCGTAATTTTTATGGCAAACAAATTTGGGCGGGAATTTCTGATTCACTTGCTTTTTCAATGCCCAATTTCGCAATTGCTGGTTACTCATATACAAACTTTTTCTTAAATCTCCACAACCCCGCTTATTCAAACGTTACTTTTAGCGCCACAAGTGATTACGGAATCATCGGTGGAATGGGTGCTAGTCTTTTACCTGGAGACGCACTTAGACTTGGTTTTGCAATTAAGCGTGTCACACGCTACGGTGGAAGAGTAACTTTGGGCCCCAGTACACTTGCAACACTTTCTAATTCAGAACTCACAAGTCTTATTGCAGTTTCTGGAACCGGATACGGACTTGATGGTGGACTACTGATTGAATTGCCCGCCCCAGCAAGCCCTACCTTTTCATTAGTCTGGCAAGATATTGGACAAACAAGATTTACACCCACTACGGGTTTACGAGCGCCTCCGGCTCTAGACAATAACGCCGTCGCAGGTTACTCAATGCTCTTTGATTGGACACTTATAAAATTTCGCCCTTCATTTGAATATCGACATATCAATTTGCAAAATGAGCAAGGTGGTAAAAAAATCCATCTTGGTGCAGAGCTTACACTTTTGAACATTGATATTCGCGGTGGAGTAAATCAAGGATACTTATCGTATGGCGTTGGAGTTGATCTAAAATACATACGTGTCGATGCGTCTTCTTGGGGTACAGAACTTGATACCTATGCCGGTCAAAGAGAAGATCGTCGCTACATGGTGCAATTCACCCTGGATCTGAACTTCAACCCTACTTTCGGCACGGACAATAACGCTAGCGGTAATGCCCGGCCGAAACCTTATCAACGTCGATAAAATTATTAGAAATCCAAACTGAGTTTTGCGATATAACGACGGCTTTCGCGAGGAGAGCTTGATGTGCCAATCTCTTCAGAATATGTAGCAACATCGAGTCTTAAAATGCTGAGTTCAGCACTTGCACCCAAAGTAAAATAACCTTGTGAAATACCAGCGCGGTATCCGCCCTGAAGCCATCCGAAAGCTTTCCACAAAAGTTCAGCACCGATGTGTGTGCTTTTACGTAAACTTGCATAACGAGTTCCCATGTCACGAGCATCAATCATCACACGTGGTTTAAACACCCAAAACTCGGGTAATTCTAATTTTGTGCCCACATCAAAGCGGCGTTCTAATTTTGCATCAGTTATAGAGCTTGTCTCTTTACCAACGAGGTGAAGATTTGTTTTAAATCCAGCATCAACAACGTTACGTACGGCAAAGCCGAAAGTTGGTTTTGCATATTTAAGAAATTTAAAAAAGCCTTCTTCTGGAGGAGTCACTCGATACATAAAACCGATGTCAGTATCAAAAGCCAAACCCTCTTGAGCATCAGACATACGAAATAATTCTGAGGATTGTACAAAATCAAAAAGTGTTAAATCTTTTTCAAAATAAACACGGTAGACAACTTTAGGCGCAAGACCCATTGAAAATGATTTAGTAGCACCGAAGAACCACGCTTTTCCATATTGAAGCACGCTGTCTTGATTAGCTTGAACACCAACCGTAGTGCCTGCTGTTCCGTGAATATCACCTTCAATTGAAAGATCAACGGGTTTGAAACCAACGGCCCAAGTAGGACGCGCCCATGTTGCTGCCAATCCAACGCGACTTGCAAAATGCTCACCGTAGTATTTTTGAAGAGCTGTTTGAATCGCCGTAGGATTACTTCCTGCATCTTTTAAATCTTTTTGCACGTTGAAAAGTGTCGGAGTAAACATACCTTGAATGTCAAAATTAAGTTCACCCTCTTCTAGAAAACCCAAGCCCGCAACGTTCGTATAAAGTGCGTTGTAGTCATCAGCCACTGCTGTAAATGCACCCCCCATACCCATAATTCGTGGCGTGAGATGTGTGTTGTGCAGATACTCACTTTGAGCTGCGTGGATAGTTTGAGTGAATAATATTAAAAATATGGCGAGTGAGATGTTTGTTTTCATTGTTGTCCTCCGTGACACCTTTTAATGTTAGCGACAACATGTTGCGTTACGATAGACTAATCTTATGGCGAAAGCGTCCGGTTTTATTATGATTGGTATATTTCTTTTTTCGCTATTCAGTGTTGCCGGCCCCATTAACCCTGATCCAAAAACTAATAAGCCAGATCCAAAAGCAGAAATGACTAAGTCAGAAGATGTGCTCCCACTTCAACAAGTCGATGTAACCACACCCGTAGAAAGTACCGATAGTGAAACCTCATTCTTTTATCCGCATCAAAGTGCATTTTCAATTTCATTTGGGCCAGTTTTTTTATCACCCGCTGAAGGCGTAGTTATGACCTATGGTCAACTCAGCGGGACCTACGTCTGGCAAAGCCCTACATCATTTCATTTAGAAACAGGGCTTGATGCCACAACTCAAGGCCAAGGTCATTTATGGCAGGCCTTTCGAAATAATTTTAGCTCATCACTAAAATGGCGCCCCTTTTGGTCACTCGGTGTTGGTTTTAAAATGTATCCAGAAAGAGGCCTCATTACATTCTTGTCATTATCGAATTATTTTTTTCGATTAGCTCTTGGAACCGAATACTCGATTTGGGAATCAGTTTCATTTCGTTCAGAAATGTTTTTGGCACCCGACATGGAAGGTCGAGGGTTTTTTGGTGGGATTTTAGGTTTCTCGTACGGGTTTTAACTCAAATACTCACTTATTTAATAAACTCACAACTTGTTTTCGCGTTTCTTCTACACTGAAATTATTATCAATTAAGATATCTGCTAACTCCATTTTTTTCTCTAGAGGCCATTGTGTAGCGACTCGTTTTAATGCTTCTTCTGCTTTGATTTTATCGCGACTCATCAATCGTTTTAATTGAATATCTGAAGTTGTATGAACCACCATTACTTCACTAAAGTGACTCACTAAATCTTTTTCATAAATTAATGCCGCATCATAAAACAAAAGCTTACAACCACTACGTTCATGAAACTGAAACTCACAGCGTGCTCGCCACTGAATTAACGGATGGGTAATACGCTCTAATGTTTGACGACTTCGTTCATCAGAAAATACTATCTCTCGGAGCGCACTACGATTGAGCGCCCCCCCTGAAGCAAATGATTTGCCGTTTAAAACTTCCTCGCCAAAAGTCTCGCTAATACACTTCAAACCAAAAGACCTAGGCTCTACAACTTCACGTGCGAGCTTGTCAGCGTCGATAACGACTTGACCTTCATCGCGTAGCATTTTTGATACAGTGCTTTTTCCGCTGGCTATACCACCAGTGAGACCAATAATTTTCATACTTAAACTTTAACCCCATAATGCCGATCAAATCTATGACGGAGAATACTATAAGTGTCACAAAAAGCTGAAATGTTTGGCAAATTTATTTTACTAGATAAACTCGCCATGGGTGGTATGGCCGAAGTGTATCGTGCGAAAGCTCCAGGAGCTGAAGGCATTGGTAAAATCATTGCACTCAAAAGAATTCTACCTCAATACACTGCCAATAGCGAATTCATTGATATGTTCAAGGGCGAAGCGAAGATCACAGTTAATCTCAATCAAGGAAATATCGGGCAAATTTTTGAATTCGGTGAAGAACAAGGGCAATTTTATCTTGCCATGGAATTCATTGATGGCCGAAATCTTAGACAAATTCTTTCTCGCTGCACAAAAATTCAAAAATCTCTAACTATCGAGCAATGTGTATTTGTCATGGCACAAGTGGCAAATGGCCTAGATTACGCTCATCGCTGCACTGATAAAAATACAGGAAATTCTCTAAGCATTATTCATCGTGATATGAGCCCTCAAAATATTATGATGAGCTTTGAAGGCGAAGTGAAGATTGTCGATTTTGGAATTGCAAAAGCTGAAAGCAAAATTGAAGCGACACGTGCTGGAACCCTCAAAGGCAAATTTGGATACATGAGCCCCGAACAAGCCGAGGGAATGGAGTTAGACGCACGTACAGATATTTTTTCTGCTGGCATTGTACTCTGGGAATTACTCAGTGGCGAACGTCTCTTTATTGCAAATAATGAGATCAATACTATCCGCAAAATTCGCGAATGCCAGATACCATCCTTAAGAAAAATTAATCCAAATATTCACGAAGAACTAGATCGAATTTCAAATAAAGCACTCGCTAAAGATCGCAGCCTTCGCTATCAAACAGCCGCTGAACTTTATAAAGATTTGAGTCGTTTTCTCTACAAAGTGAATCCCGAGTTCACACAACATGAGCTGGGTATATTTCTAAAAACTCTATTTAAAGAAGATATTCTTGAAGATCGCAAAAAAGTAGCTGAGTTTGCGAAAATCAGTTTTCCTTCATCGGCATCAGCAGCCTCTGCAACCGCAGGCGCCAAAGAAGACCATACGATGGTCACTGAAGATGATGACACAAAAACTTACACCGGGACTTCCATCATTTCAGATATAGAAAAACGAATGGATCCAAATAAAATAGATGCTCCAAAAAATCTCATTGCTGATGATAAAAGTAAAAAAGAACTCACTTTTGATTTTAAAGTCGATAAGTTGGATTTATCTCAAAAAGTAAAAGCAGCACAAAGCCAGCGACCTGATATTCAATCAACATATTCAGGTACTCATCCTGCACCACCCCAATTAAACTCCAACACATACAGTGGCAATACCAATATGAGGTCCGCTGGCACTGGTAGCTACACTATGAAGCGCGAGAGTGTAGTACTTAAATGGTTACCAACATTATTGATACTAACGGGAGTAGGTTTAGGTGGATACTACGCTATCAAGCATCCAGAAAAAATATTTGGTGAAACAGAAAGATTAATTGCTGCGACAAAAGGCACAGAAACACCCACAACTTCTACAGCTGTATTACCTGTAGTTGAAACGGCACGAGTTTATGTTCATAGCGTTCCTGCTGGAGCTCAGATTGAAGTGGATGGTCAAGCAAATGGGACTACCCCTGCTGAAGTAATCGTGTCTATTAATAAAAAATTAACTATTTCATTAAGACGCGATGGATATTTGACCTACAGCAAAGAATTCATTGCAACTAAAAGCCCCGAAGATTTTGGTGCAACACTCCAAAAAGCCAACTTTGGATACCTCGATGTGGAAGTTCAACCCGCAACAGCTGATATTTATATTAACGGACAAAAATTATCAGAAAAAAGTCCATTGAAACGCTACCCTGTTCCAGCTGGTGTGAGCATTACTGTAAAAGCCTATAATCCCTATACCAATAGTTCAGATCAAACCGTCATCACAGTCAAACAAGACACTTCAAAATCTATTCGCCTGTATCCACGAAAATCAAAATGAGTACTTGACCTTAAGGGTCTCCATTGAGCAAATTAGTTACTAGATACTCACTTTTCACCACCCTACGTATTGGAGAAATTTATGGCCACATCAAATACCAAATCCATCAGCCAAGTTTTTGTCGAGACACGTAACAAACCGACTACATCAGTGGCTTTTAGATACTCAGATGGAACAAAATGGCATGATATTTCTTGGCCTGAATATTATCGTATGTCTGAAAGATTAGCAGCGGGCTTAGCGAGCATCGGTGTTAAACGCGGTGATCGCGTTGCGATAATGAGTAACACGCGGTACCAATGGGCCGCAGCAGATATGGCAATACTAGGAATGGGATGTGTCACAGTGCCCATTTATCAAAATAGTACTTTAGAAGACGTAGGTTTTATCATCAATAACTCTAACGCCGTTGCTGCCATCGCCGAAGATGACGGACAAGTTCAAAAACTACGTCGCTTGGGTTCACAAATTCCTTCTTTGAAACACATTGTCGCCATAACCCCTGTAACTGATTCTGATACACATCAGTGGGAAAGTTTTTTAAAAAAAGGCGAAACATATCTAAAAACAAATCCGAATTATTTTATTGATGAGTGTCGTAAAGCCGCAATGTCTGACATGGCAACCATTGTTTATACATCAGGTACAACTGGCCAACCAAAAGGTGTTGTACTTTTACATTCATGCATAGCTTCTGAATGTTCAGACCTTGAAACACTTCTGGATTTGGGCGAAAAAGATTCCACACTTACCTTTTTGCCTTTTGCTCACATTTTTGGTCGCGTAGAACTTTGGGCAAATATCTACATCGGATGGAAAATTGGTTTTGCCGAAAGCATTGATCGCATTGCAGCAAACCTTGTTGAAATTAAACCAACATTTATGATGGCTGTTCCTAGAATTTTTGAAAAAATCTATGCAAAAATTCTAGGACAAGTTGACGAAGGAAGCCCTGCAAAAAAACAGATATTTAAATGGGCCATTAAAGTTGGTTCTGAAGTGAGTAAATGTAAATGCGAGAAAAAACCCATCCCACTAGCACTCTTAATTCAATACAAAGTTGCATACAAGCTAGTGTTTTCAAAAATAAACGCAAAGCTTGGTGGAAACATTCGATTTCTCGTGAGCGGCGGAGCTCCACTTTCTAAGCAGATTGCAGAATTTTTTCATGCTGCTGGAATTCTTGTTTGTGAAGGTTACGGTTTAACTGAAACCACCGCAGCGGTTACAATAAATACACCTTACAAGTATCGCTTCGGTACGGTTGGCCCAACGCTTGGCGATTCACAAATAAAAATAGCAAGTGATGGCGAGATTCTCATTAAAAGTAAAAAAGTTTTTAGAGAATATTTTCTTAATCCTGAAGCCACCAAAGAAGTGTTAACTCAGGATGGGTGGTTTCATTCAGGCGATATCGGGGAGATCGATGGCGATGGCTTTATTAGAATCACTGACCGTAAAAAAGATCTCATCATTACTGCTGCTGGTAAAAACATTGCACCACAAAAAATTGAGGGAGTCTTAAAAACCAATAAATTCATCAGCCAAGTAGTTATCTTCGGAGATAAAATGAAATATCTCGTAGCCCTTGTGACTTTGAATCCTGATGAATTAAAGAAATTTGCTGTTACACATAGTCTCGAACATCACAACCCTCAAGATCTTGTGAAACACTCCAAAGTTCAAGATGCAGTTCGTGAAATTATTCGCGAAAAAAACGGTATCTTAGCAAGTTATGAGACGATCAAAAACTTTACGATTTTGCCCATTGATTTCAGCATCGAAAATGGTGAGCTAACACCTTCAATGAAAGTTAAGCGAAAACATCTAAGTCAAAAATATGAAAGTATTATTCGTGATCTTTACGTTGGGCACTGAAGTCCCAAGTAGATAATAATTATCGCGATTAATTAAAATAAAATCTAAAAGTCATAGCAGCCCATGGACCACTAAGATCTGTGAAGCGATTTGTACCATCTATGTTTTTAATTTGATTTCCAGATTCAATACGCCCCCGAACCGTGCTTGCTGATCGATTCGCAGTATAGTTATTAACTACAAGATATCTATAACCGCTATCCAAACTCATGCTTACATTGTCAAAAAATGAAAATTCGATTCCAGCAAAAGCTTGCCCCATTATACCAAAACCTGAACCTTCTTCGATATAATCGGTGACTCCGTAGAGAGTGGTTCCGGTCGGTGTCATGGTAACCGTATTTTTTAAAGTAGCTAATGCATACCCTGCACCACCGCCGATAAAAAGTTTATAATTGGTTGAGCTTTTCATTGGAATTTCAAAATTAATCTGCGGAATAACAGCATACACTTGACTCGTAACACTAAGGGCTTTCAAAGTATTCACACGCCCTTCGAGTTCTTTTGTGAGCTGCGGGTACAAAAGTTCTACTCCTAAACGTGTGGTGATCCCCTTGGTAAAAGAGAATCCAAATTCACCAGAATAATTTTGATTCACACCATCGTTATCAGGAAAATCAACAATTGTAGGGAACCCAGGTGCATATGCATACTTTTGTAGTTTATTAAGTCCAACCGCACCTCGAAGATAAGCTGCAGCCGTCTGTGATTTAAAATTAAAAACACGCGCATCAGATATTGATGCATGGCTTAAAACGACAGCCATGAAAAAAATAGATTTTATTTTCACATGCCTTTCACGTCGACAACGATGCGACCAGGCTTATCTGTACTTACCAATTCAAAAACCTCCACTTGCGCTTTTGACTTCAATAGCATTTCAATAGTGAGGTTCTTATTGGATTCATCATAGTACATTGTGCCAGTTGAAAAAAATTTCGACTTAGAAAGTAATTGTTTTAAAATTGGATTATTAATTTTAGATGGAATCACATTCTCTAAATCAATTACCACTCGTCTTTGATTGCCTTGAACAGCCACATGAAAAAACCCTGGGCGAAGGGCCAGCTTACCACCATCTTTATGAGCGATGTCGAGCACTAGTCTTTCTAAACCAGTAACCTTATCAAAACTTTGGCGTATATTTAAAAGTGCGACATCACCCTGGTCGTGTCCGCCAACAAACACACCATTATCCATATATTTTTCACGCTTCTCAGCTGTGACTTGTTGTACAGGAATTGCTGCGTCAGCATTTGAAAGAAAGCATACGAATATAAAAAATATCGGCACAACTTTGTTTGTCATATTTTACCTCTGAGCCTTATTTCTGAAGCAGACTCAATGTTGATGGTACTGATGAAGAGGTAAGATTATCAAATATAAAATGAAGAGCGTGATCTAGTTACCATTGTTAATTTGATCTATCAGTACACGAGAGAGGCCTGAGACCTGATTATTCTTTGCCAAGAGCAAGCCGACATCAATCAACCTTTTGCGCTGCATGTCGTCTTGTAATAAAAAGGCCAATCCATCTCCTACGCCACTTTGCCCAGATGACTGATTGAGTATGCTTTTTATAAGTTCACTAGGCTTAATTTCCACAACACGAGGGTCAAGGGAGTATAGGTTTAAAGCCGAATTAATCTGAGAAAATTCACCAGGTCGCTTCGCATAACCGTCTGAAGTAAGTTTCATAAGTGAAGGAAGTAAGTAGGCACTGCGCGAATCACGCAGCGTCAGTAGAGTGTCAATAAACTTGATAAACACATTCCATGACGATGAATCTAAAGTTAATAAATTAGCACCTAATTTAAGCGCTCCGCCTTGAGGCTGTGTTGAATCTTCAACCAAAGTGTCTGTGAGGTCATTCCAAACTACCGACTTATTGATCACAAACGGTAAACCTTGAAGAAGAGATGTTAACTTGAGAGTTGGGGCTTCGATATTAATCACATTATGAAAAATTGAATCTTTGAAATTTTTGTACCCCTGAAGATTATTTTCCTGAATCGCCAATAATTTATCAATGAGGATTTCAATTGGCGATAAATCTCCTTGTTGAGCTTTTGTTAATAAAGCATCAATTACTTTTTTCAATGGCTCAATATCATCTGGTTGAATGAGACTAATAACGCTTAATACACCATTGATGATTCGCTCCGCATAACCTTTCTCTGCTGCATGACTAAGAGATTGTGTGAGCAAATTAAAAAGGCCCACGTAACTCATGTAGCGAAGACTTCCCATATGATTATTAATAGGGTCATCTTTCCATTTGAAAGCTTCTGGAGTTGCATTTTGAAGTGCAATATAGAGGCGTTTTAAAACCCTAAGATCACCATTGGCAGCAAGCTCATGAAGAGCATCAATATTCTCTTCCATATTCTTAAGATGAATACCACGGTTGCTATTACCATAGAGTGCTGTCGCAATATTAAGTTGGCTGTGTTTACTTTTAATTACCTCGGAAAGATCAACACCCTTAATAATTCCTAATTGAAAGTCTGTTCCTACGTGGCTAATTCCCCCGATGGGAACATCAATATCAGCCACATTTACTAAAGTTTCTAATTGATCTAATCGTGTGACGATGTGAATTTTTCTACTACCATCTGGCATGTAATTGACTACAAGTCTTTGAGATCTTATTGATTCCATCAAAAACCGAGGCATATTATAATTTTTGTGCAAATCTTTTAGTGCGGCAATGAGTTCATGTAAATCTGTAGTGCGCAATGAATCTCTAAGAGCAACAATAATCTGCTCTTTCCATTGTTGATTATTGAGCCGTGGATATAAGCCAGTTTCATACAACCAAGTATTGTTGCGTGTTTCAAAATTTTCTACAGCTTGATTAAATTCAGCGTCGATATGTGATTGTGACCAGTGAGTGTACACATCTTTGATATTTTTTTTCATGTCTTTAATTATTTTAGGATCAGTCGTTATCTTTATTCTAAAATTATTATCACTCTCAAAAACTTTCACTGGCCCTTGATTTTTTAAATTGAGTGCAATAACACCCATTTGAGTAAAATCGCGCATCTGAGTAATCTTCCCAAGCATTTGAAGTGCGTGGTCGGCACCGCTGTGAGAAAAAATGTCAGATAATAGACCGTCAAACCGATAAGGAATTGTGTAAGGGCTTTCACCAGAAATACTTATGAGTTTAAAAATTTTTGTCAAATCACCAGATTTAAAGATTCTTTCAATTTCACTTAACGTTCCAAGCAAGTAGGGTGAAGTTACAAGTGTAGTTCTTAAGAGCTCAGCAGCGCTCTCAAGAAGACCCGCCCCTTTTAATTGCTCAGCGATTTGCCCAATTACAGGCACCGAACCTTCTGCATTAATGCATTTCATTGCTAAATAAAGGTTATTACCACCCGAACTAAAGAGGCTTGAACCTTGAAGTTGTGCGCACGAAGTATAATCTCCCGATGGCGGTGCAGGAGTGAATGGCGTGATATTATTTAAGACAGTATTTGGGTCTTCTTGGTTTGGCACATACAGTGATTGTGGTGAACCACTTCCCATGCCTGCATTTTGAGAATTCTTAAAAATTTCGACCAAGAATTTTACTAAGACTTTTAACTGACCATTTCCTGCAATTGTCCCAGTAAATGCAACCGCATTTATAAATTTATTATCCGTGAACCAGTTATATAAAACAGGGGCGATATTTTTCAGCAACTTCTCATCTAAAAGTGTATCGCGAATTACCTCTTGCACGGGTCTCTCACTCGCCAAACCCAGTGTCTGAGCAGCAACTCCAAGAGACATCCCCAAACCACCGCGCTGATCAGCGAGAGATTTTTTAAAACTTTTAGCAAACGCTACAAGCTCTATGCGACGTTGAGGGTCTGCAGCTAAAATGTTTCTTAGTACAACTTGAAGACTTGCTTCTGCACTGTTAGTAAATACTTGCTTAGCAACAGCATCTTTTAAATCTCTCAATGCTTGATCTTGGCTAGTAATACCAGCCACAAGTACTGAGAGATTAATAAAATCTCTTTTCTCTGGTACTAAACTATTGAGATCAGTTAATAAAATAATTCGTGATCGCTCAGGAATATTTAGATTTATCCAATCAACTAATAATTTACCGCTTAAATTTTCAAGAACCAAATAATTTAATAAAACACTTAAAGTGTTCAGGTCAGTCTCGGTGAGATCTTTTGCCATAAGTTCAAGTAAAAATCGCGACGCACCTCGGGCAGCAATTTCTTCTAACAATGGCCCAGCTAAGGTGACATAATCTGATTTTACTACTCGAACCCACTCATTAAGCCTTTTGCTTTTATCAAGTAACCCAAGTGATGATTTTATTCCTACACCATACCCACGTAATGCCAAATCTGAAAGTAAGTCGATATTACTGGTAAGATCTGTATGGTAGTCACAAGAATCTTTGCTCGTTGCTAAAAGCAGAGGGACTGTTTGCAAAAAGAATCTATTTGCTGCGTCTGTTGAGGTTAAACTATTTACTTCTCGCGCGAAGAATCCCCAGATATTTTCATGTTTACGATTACTCGTTCCATTTTGAAAACAAGTAAGCGGGCGATCTGCTCCATTGATAGTTTTTCTTAACCGTTCAAGCCGATTACCACCAGTTGTGTTTCCCAATGGAAGATAATCTAAAAGATCTCCCATATTGATGAGGTCCAGATCTGTTAGTAATTTTAGCCCTCTTCCAAATTGTGCATCTGAAAGATGCGTGAGTACCCCATGAAAATTTCCATCTGTTATACTATGTAAAATAATGTCCGCTGCCAAATTCGTGGTCTGATTTACATCTACGACAGAATTTGCATCATCTTTTGAAAACAAAACTGAAAGTACACGAGCTCGCAAGCCACTAAATGTATTTGCACCTGCAACAATTGCAGGACTGAGCTGATCTCGCTTAATAACGTCACCAGCATAACGGGCTAATGAAATAAAATCTTTCTCATCTTTAACCAAATGACGAGCCAGTGGCAGAGCTTTTTGTAGAGTCTGTGTTTCACCCAGCACCTGAATATTTTTATAATAACCGTCTAAGAATCCATGAGTGTCCATGCGACTCACGAGGTCTAAGATTTTATTGAGGCGATTATCTGAAGAATTAATGTGGCGATTATAAATTTCAAGAGATGCATTAAGGTCAGAATCAGCAGTTGAATCTAAAAAATCTTTGTACGGCTGAATAGAATTATTCTCACCATTGAGACACGTCACCATTGAACGAATTTTTTTTGCTGTGAGCTGACGCATGTCTAATTCCACATTGCGACAAGCTTCTATATTGATGGGTTTTATGGGTGAGTTAAACGAAGGCGGCTCTGCAGTTGGTGAGCAGGCAGCAAAAGATAACGAAAGTCCAATGGCGTACTTCCGTAAATCCCCTGTCGTAAATCCCCCGATGATGCCTACGGACGAAAGCCTGGCTCTGCATTAAGAAGCCATTAACTTTATGTTAAATGAATTTAACAAAGCTCGCCATGGGACAAGAGGATAGATTTCATAGGAGATAAACTGAGTAAGATTTTAAAGACTTTGGTCTTGAAGGTTAAGTTCCATAACCAGAGTAACCAGAGCAACAAATGCCACCTTGAGTACCAAATCGGGGCTCAGGCATACATCGTGATGATTGACCACAATATGCTGTGGCATTACTCGTGTTACAGTAACTTCCGTAACCTGAACCACCAAATGATTGGTAATTCACGCCAAAAGAAAATCCCCAGCGACGAGAAATACGGTAACCGCCGTAATTATTTTGGGGATAATAATTCTGAGGAACACACGCAAATTGAGGAGATTGTCCCCATTGTGAAACGTTCATGGGGTATCCACCACTTTGTAGGCAATTATAATATTGAGCGCGTGCGATGCCATATGCATCATTGCCATATTGGGGGCCATATTGATTGTACTGACCATTATTTGTATATGAGTTACAGTATTCAACCGGCATTCCAGGAGGACAATTTGTTGCCTGAGGGGTAACAGCGACTGTTGGTGCTTGGCCTTTTGATTCTTCTTTTTGACAACCAGCTAAACCAAATGCAGCTACCGTTAGGGCTAAAAGAACTACTTTTTTCATATGCAACGTGCCTCCTAAAATTGAACGTTATACTCACCTATAACAATGTCCGTGCCAACGTGCCAGCCAAGCGTGCCAAGACTCAATAAACACTTGAAATTCATCTGAAAAACATAGATTTGTGCTGCTAATTCTTAACTTTAAAAGTAGTGTAAAAATCATCGTTACTTGTAGGCCACACGAACACTCTTGCATTTTTTTCAAAGGCCTCTATATTTTTGATTTGCTTGAGTTTGCTTAAAGTTTAGACACACCTAGGAGGATTAATTCTTTATGGCAAAGGCACCCAAAAACATCTGCATCACGTATCGTCCCCAATCTGCCCGCGCCTTAAAAACCGCCAATGAAGTTGCACAATGGTTGATTCAAAAAAAACTCAACGTATTCACACATCCTGGTTTAGATACCATTGCCGGAACAAAAAAAATTGCATCTCGAAGTCATGTAGCTTCTTTAGATTTAGTTATAGTTTTAGGAGGAGACGGCACCTTCTTAAGTGCTGTTCGACTGTTGCAAGACAAACAAGTCCCTATTTTAGGAGTGAATCTTGGCAATCTTGGTTTTTTAACAGAAACCAAAGTTGAAGAACTTTATGACGTCTTAAAACTTGCATTGAAAAATAAAATGCTCAAAACCGAACGCACCACTTTAAAAGCCCAGATTGTTAAAAAAAATGGCAAGAAATTCAGCTACCATGCGCTTAACGACGTTGTTGTTGAAAGAGGTCCAAATTCACGATTGATTGATCTTTCAATTTACTCAGGTAACTTTTTAGTGAGTACAGTTAAAGCTGACGGTTTAATTTTGGCAACACCTACGGGCTCAACAGCTTACTGCCTAGCAGCCGGTGGGCCGATCGTGCACCCCAGTGTAAGCGCCATTAACATGACCCCCATATGTCCGCACACACTTACAAACCGTCCGATAATTCTGCCCGACAATCAGGCCATCAAGCTTAAATTGAAGCAGCACCCTGGCAAGGCCGTGCTTATGGTAGATGGCCAGCGATGTGAAGATCTCACGAGTTCTGATGATCTCATCATTACTCGAGGTAAAAACACGATCATCATGCTCACACTTCCGTCGCGTAATTATTTTGATATTCTTCGCGCCAAACTCAGATTTGGTCAGCGCGAATAAGTTTTAAAGCCTTTATTTTTAAAAAGGTTTGAAGGAGATTAAATGTTATTAGAACTCAAAGTCAGTCACTTCGCCGTTATCGACAGCTTGCAAGTTCACTTCTTACGCCCCGGCCTTAATGTACTCACAGGTGAAACCGGAGCCGGAAAAAGTATTTTACTTAAATCTTTAGCCCTTCTTCTTGGGGGAAAAGCCAGCCCCGATGTGATTCGTACAGGTCATGAGCAAGCCATTATTGAGGGCTCTTTTGATATAGGTCAAAGAGCAGACATCAAACAAGAACTTAAAGATCTTGATCTTGATTCAGGCGATGACAGTCTTGTTATAAGACGCATTATCAGTCAAACTGGTAAACACAGGCTTTATATCAATGGGCATCTTTCAACATTGAATGTTTTAGAAAAAACAGTCCCACGTCTTGTTGAAATCACAGGTCAACATGAACATCACACTCTCACCAAACCAATTGCACAACTCAATGTGCTGGATAAATTCGGTGAGCTTATAGATTTGCGACGAAGTTTTTTTGAGAAATACACTGAAGCTCGTGTTTTACGTGAAAATATTGAGACAATTACGGCCGCTTCAAAAGATCGTGAACAAAAAATTGATTTTTTGAGATTCCAAATTAGTGAAATCGAAAGTTTTAATCCCGTTTTAGGAGAAGACCAAGACCTTCAAAGCCGCCATCAGCGTGCTCGTTTTGCTACAAGACTTCATTCGTATGCTCAAAAAGGTGAAAGTGTTCTTTATAATCAAGAGCCCAGCGTTCATGCCATGTTGAGTGATTTAGTACGAGAAGGCGAGAACCTCGTTGAGCTTGATCCAAAATTAAAACCAGCACTCAATGCACTTAAAGAAGCGTCTATCTTGGCAGAAGATGCCTCTTTTGAATTTCGTGATTATTCAAAACAACATCAAGCAGATGAAGGTGAGATTGAGCGCCTAGAAGAAAGAGTGAGTAATCTTAAAAAATTACAGAAAAAATACGGCACCACCGTCGAAGAGATCTTAGAATTTAAAAACCGAGCTGTTACAGAATGTAATCTCTTAGAAATGCACGACGAAAACCTTAAAGATCTTTATCTAAAAATTAATAAAATAAATTCAGAGCTTAAATCTCAAGCCACTGATCTTCATAAAAAACGTCTCAAAGCAGCTAAACAGTTAGAGACAAGTGTTAACCGTGAACTCTTAGATTTAAACATGAAAGGCACAGAATTTCTCATAGCTGTTAAGCCCCTAGAAGAACTTATAACAACTGGTGGTGATGAAGTTCTCTTTTTAATTAAATCTGCGTCTAAAGATGAACCAAGGCCAATTAGCAAAGTAGCTTCTGGAGGAGAACTTTCTCGCCTGATGCTTGCATTAAAACAAGCATCCAGTACATCTCTCGAGTCTGCAATGACTTATCTTTTTGATGAAGTTGATACTGGCGTTAGTGGTACCACAGCTGAAAAAGTGGGTCGAAAGCTTAAATCCATCGGCAACAACCACCAAGTTATTTGCATAACTCATCTTCCACAGGTTGCAGCATTTGCTGATGCTCATTTTTTAATTACTAAAGATGTGATCAAGGGTCATGTGAAAAGTGATGTTACTGAACTTAATCAAAAAGAACGTGTTCAAGAACTTGGTCGCATGATTAGTGGTGAAAAAATCACAGCTGCTAGTCTGACACATGCCCGTGAGATGATTGAATCCAGCTCACGACGTCAAAAGCCCACATCGCCCGCCAAACATTAAATCAGTCCGAACATTAGACTAAAGACATGTGCAGTAATATCTTTTGAGCACCGATGATAAAATATGGTCATCCGCGCATTAGCAACATTGCTGGTAATCACATTTTATTCTTCAGGACTTTTGGCTGAGGATTCGTCTGAGTTCTCAGTGAAAACTATAAGTACAAAAATTCCAGTTCCACCTAAACCCATTCAACTTATTTCACCTCCACATAAATCAGAAGTCACACCTGGTATTTTAACCTTCATCTGGGAACAAACAACTTTTGTACCAAGTGCAAAGGTGCAACTTACGGTTGAAAAATTAGACGAAAATAAAAAGTATGTGATGCGCACCAAACATAGTCAAAAACAAATGCACTGTAACCCTGGCAATTATCGTTGGCGCGTAACAGGTGTTGATAATCCTACCCATGAAAGCCGCTGGAGAAGTTTTAATGTAATTGGCTATAAATCACGTGGGATGGCGTCTATTCCCAATGAGAAAATAGGCTTAAAGAAGAAAACTAAGCCCCTACCCTCCCCTCAATAATAGTCCCAAATCAGCAGCGTCAACACCGTTGACAGGTAAATTTTACTCAACAACTCCTCTTGCTTACAACCACAACTCGTATTAAGTTTCGTAACTGTGAATTCATGTGTATGGGGCGGGAATGGTCATGAAATTATTAAAATTAAAAATTATTTTAGCACTAACACTTATTTCTTTAAATTGTTTTGCTGATCCTCAAAATCCAATCTCCATTCATGGTTATGTTTATTGCCAGTATCTCGTTGATTACAATAACGATGCCTGGGCGACACGAAACGTTACTGGGGTAGTCACCCTCAATACTGCCGGTGAATACGACTTCACACTTTCTGGGGATTTTATATTCGTGAATTGTTCACCACAAAAAGTATGGATACATACGTATTTTCAAAAAGCACCTGGCGAATATAATTTTGATTATAAAAAAAATCGTGTCCTTATGTTTACTGAACACCGAGAAAAAAACGACAAAGACCATGAACCCAGACTTATTTATATTCCCATCAATACTATCACTACCACACAAGGGCAAAAACATAGTTTCACAGGTTTTGCACCATTACGAACAATATTGGGTGATAGGTATAACGATTTTGCAAATGGTAATGTTGTTAAAGTTGCTCTGAATATTCGTGTTGGGCACCCTGAAGTTAAATCTCCAACATCCAAGTTTACACCAAAAATTAATAAGTATGGTCTTTCAATTGGAATCCAAAGGGCGATTTTTAAATTTGAAAACAGACAGTTTATTTCGGTAACCCTAGAGTAAAGGATAATGTCATGAAGCTTAAATTAGTATTTATTTTATTATTTCTAGTACAAGCTATCACTATAGAAGTAAAAGCTCAGGAATTACCCAATACTTCTTATCCGTACTACGGTCGTTATTCTCGCTGTGAAAATTCCGGCGATACAAAACGCAACTTAGGCCGAAACAACTGGGCATTTTCCGTGACCCTTGAATTCGTTACTGCAGTCAATTCAGCATCTCCACTGGACTTTACCACTTCAGCACTTGAATATGACAGATGGGTTGATTTCAAAGCAAAGCCCGCCACCGATTCTGAATACGTATTGGTAAAAACCTTAGTACGTGAAGTAAGATGTAAACATCTTCCTAGATTTCCAAACGAGTTTCGCTACACTCCCATACTTCGTGATCAACGCAATCGTGTTGAGATTACCTGTAAACACAAAGCATTTTCTGGTGGATACAAAGATGAGGCTAGAACTTTAGATTCTGGTATTATCACAATGCCTCGCAATTCGAATGCCTTTGAATATTACGATACCTACGGACAACGTGACTTTCTTATTCCTATCAAAGAGTGCCTCAACAAGGTTGATCTTAAGCGCTATGAAAATGGTGAGCTTGTTGATTTAACCCTTATCACACGCTATTTGCCTCAAGGAAAATATGGCCCTAAGTACGCTTCACGCTTAGAAACTATTACTGTATCAAAATAAGAATTTAAATTTTTTGATGAGTAATTTGACCAGCTGGTGAAACGCGTAAATAATGGGGACCATCAAACCATGAACCCAGATTGATCAATCGCGCTTTACGCGATGAGGTTTCAAACTCAAAATCATCAGCAATGTGTGTGTGTCCCGTTAATAAAAGATCAAATTCTTGCTTCATGCTTAAACCAAGCGCGTAAGTTCTCGCAATGTCTTTTGAATCATTCTTAATCTTTTCGGTGTACTGACGACTTGCATGGGAAGCTTTATGCCCGACATTAAACACGAGTTGTGAAGGCAAATTTTCAATCAAGAGCTTCATTGGAGGGGTTCTTAAAAACCAACGCAAGAAAAGATAATCATAATCTTTTCTATTAATCTCATCACCGTGTTCTGCCCAAATTTTTATATCGTGGTAATCAATTTTCATAGGCCCCGTCGGGATTTCAAACTCTAACTGAGACTGCCAAAATTTTTTAAGATGCAGATCATGATTTCCCTCAAAATAAATAATGCGACAAGTGTTGCGAAGAGTTTTTAACTCAGCAATCAAGGGTGCGTACTCAGCTTGAAAGGCTTTTCCTTCACCGATCCAAATATCAAAGAGATCACCAAGAATAACAAAAAGTTCAGCTTCTTTTTGTGCAAGTTTGACAAGAGACAATAAAGCCTCTCCTGTGGGAGAGGCCATATTGACAAGATGTACATCTGAAATAAAAAATGCTGATTTCACAATCCAGCTCTCAGTGAGTCATAGCCTTTTGTTAGCTCAACCTTAAAGACCAGCATCCGGTGGACGTTGGTTTTTTCGGATGAATGCAGGTATATCGTAAGTTTTTTCATCAAACTGACGACCCATTTCGCGAGCCATCCTACGAGCTGAATCTAAATCTGAACCACCCATATTATTTTCTGGTGCCGATGGAGCCACAGGCATGGTGAGTTGAACTGGTTCTTGACGTTTAATTTTTACGTCTGTGTTTATGCTTTCGCGAAATGCGCGAGCCTTCGCCAATAAAATATCACGGGGAAGTACGGGTCTTTGACCATTTTCTTTTGGTACTGACATTTCAATCTGCTGATTCGGGAGCGGAGGCAAACCTTCAGCTAGTGGTTTAATGATGGGTGGAGCTGACTGCATTGGTGCTTGCTGCATCGGCGTTTGTTGCATTGGAGCTTGAATCGGCTCTTGATATTGTTGTTGGTACTGAAAACTTGGTTGTACTGGTTGTTGATAATTAGGTTGTTGTAGATAGCCCACTTGAAAAATTTGGTTATTTGAAATCTGAGGTTGTGTCACCGCTGCTTCAGCTGTGGGTGGTTCAATAACAGCTTGTGCCTGTGACAACGCTTGCATTTGGCTCATGTGTTCTGAAAAACTAGCGCGTTCTTCTTTTCCAAAACCAGTAGCGATAACCGTGACTCGAACTTCATCAGTCATATTGTCATCAATCACAGCGCCGAAAATAATTTCAGCATCTTCATGTGCGGCTTCAGTAATAAGTGTTGAAGCTTCGTTAACTTCAAACATGGTGAGGTCTGGTCCGCCAGTAACATTGATGATGATTCCAGTAGCACCGTCGATGGCTACATTTTCAAGCAGTGGGCTCGAAATTGCCATGGTCGCAGCTTCGATTGCACGATTCTCGCCAGTAGCTTGACCGGTACCCATAAGGGCCATGCCTTTATTAGCCATAACTGTTTTGATATCGGCAAAGTCGAGGTTGATAAGACCACGAATATTAATAAGATCAGCGATACCTTGAACGGCTTGCAATAAAACCTCATCAGCTTTTTTAAATGTTTCAAGGAGTGGTGTTCTTTCACCTGCGATAGCTAAAAGTTTTTGATTAGGAATAACGATGAGCGTATCAACGTTATCTCTGAGTTCTGCTAATCCAAGATCAGCGTGCTTTTTACGACGTTTACCTTCGAACAAGAATGGTCTTGTCACAACACCGACTGTGAGGGCTCCAAGTTCTCTTGCGATTTTCGCTACAACAGGTGCGCCGCCGGTACCAGTACCGCCACCCATTCCCGCAGTAACGAATACCATGTCAGAACCTTCGAGTTTTTCTGCAATGTCATTATAGCTTTCAATGGCTGCGCGTTTTCCAATTTCTGGATTCGCACCTGCACCGAGACCTTTTGTGAGTTCGCGTCCTAGTTGAATTTTCACTGGAGCGGGCGATGCTTCGAGAGCTTGTCGATCTGTATTGGCCACAACAAATTGAACGCCGCTCATTCCTGAGCCCATCATTGTTGTCACCGCATTTGAGCCGCCGCCGCCTATACCAACAACTTTGATATTTGCGCCTGCATTATTGATGTCTTCGATCTCGAACATTTATCCTCCCGTTAGAGTATCAGAACGCGCCGTCTAGAAAATCAGCGACACTTGTTTTAAGTCGCTCTACTAACGATCCTGATTTCTTTGCTGTTTCTTTGGCACTATTTTCAGCACCGTATTTCATAAGTCCAACACCTGTTGCATAGGCTGGACTTTGTACAACTTCTTTTAATCCTGTTGTACTAAGGGCCATCCCTCGACGCACAGGCATCTCAAAAATAAATTCACTTAATTCAACAATTCCATCAAGACAACTTGCCCCACCGGCTAACACAACCCCAGCACCGATGAGCTCTTGATAACCACTTTTTAAAATTTCGTTATTAATTAAATGAAGTGTTTCTTCAATGCGTGGCTCAATGACTTCTGTCAGAGTTGCACGAGAAACTGTGCGTGGATTACGTCCACCAACACTTGGAACATCGATGGTCTCACCGCTGTCGATAAGACTTGTCATCGCACAACCGAATTTTTTCTTTATGATTTCAGCTTCAACAACAGGGGTTCTTAAACCTACTGAAATATCTTGTGTGAGATGCATTCCACCAATGGGTAAAACTGCAGTGTGAACAACGGCTCCAGCTACATAGACAATGATGTCGCAAGTTCCGCCACCCATATCAACCACTGCTACGCCGAGATCTTTTTCGTCTTGACTCAAAACGGCTTCAGCAGATGCTAAAGATTCAAGCACGAGTCCTGAAACATGTAGGCCTGCGCGCTCTGCACACTTTGCAATATTTTGAAGACTCATCTTAGCACCAGTCACGAGATGAACTCCCGCTTCTAAGCGCACACCGGACATTCCACGAGGATCACGAATTCCCTCTTGTGCATCAACTGCAAAACTTTGTGGGAGGAGATGGAGAATTTCACGATCATCAGGAAGTGCCACAGCTTTTGCAGCTTCAAGCACACGCCTCACATCGTCTGGTGCAACTTCATGATTTTTAATTGCGACCATGCCTTTGCTATTAAACGAACGAATATGTGAACCTGCAACACCAACCCAAACGCTGTCGATTTTTACTCCAGCCATGAGCTCAGCTTCTTCTCGGGCTTTTTTGATTGCGTCGACAGTAATATCGATATTGATGACAGAACCTTTTCGAAGTCCTTTAGAAGGGCAATTTCCAACACCAATAATTTCGTAAGATATTTTATCTGGATTCACACGTGCAATGATGACACTCACTTTCGTGGTGCCGATATCAAGACCTGCACTTATACGACCCGTAATTTGTGGTTCCTTTGTTGAAGAAACGTTGGTCGTCTTTTTCATCAATCAGCTCCGATTCCATTCAGGCTGCTGTTGCTTGCCATTTTTTCCAAGTTTTCTAATAAATTAGGCCTCTTAATGCGCCTGCTCCAAGGCCTAGGAAAATGCTATCGACGTCCTCTAACTTTTACAAGGACTTTTTTTGAGTAGTCGGCATCAATACGCGTTGCATTAATTTTATGCTGGTCTAAATACTGGACCACACGTCTTGCGCGATCGAGATGAAGGGGAAGATTTTCTTTACCAATATCAATCACGATTCCAGTTTTTGCGAGCGTGAGATGATACCCTTGTTCGTTATCATATTGCACTTCACTAACATCACTTAAACTCAGTAAACCCTCTGCTGGTAAGCTTTTTAAAATTTCAAGTGCCTTTGTTCTGAGCTCTTTATTAGAATGAAATCCGCTCTCAGAGAGAATTGGATATGCGCCCACACGAGATGCTTGAGCTTGATCAATTACATCACTATGACCGTCTAAAAAATAAAACTGCCCCTTTCCATTACCTAATACGGCTACAGGTTTGCGTTCAATAATATCAATAATAAGTGTTCCTAAAAGTTCACGACGCACCTCAACAGCTTCAACCCAAGGATCAGTTTTTAAACTTTGAGCTTCTTGACTAACGGGAATTTCCCAAAACGCATCGCCGATTTTTGATTTTAAAAGTCCACGAAGTCTTTGTGTGGTGGCACTTGATGCACCATTAATTTCAATTTTTTTAAGTTTTACGATGTTAGAATTCATGAGCCCTTGCCACAGCCCCGTACCAATCATTCCAATAAAAAATAAAACAAATAAATATCTCATGGATAATCAAGCGTTGCTTCTTCAACGAGCGTTTGAATTATTTCTTCAAAACTTAAACCAACTTGTGCTGCGGCTTTTGGAAACAGACTTGTCTCTGTACAACCCGGGAGAGTGTTTATCTCAAGTACAAAGGGGTTATTATTTTTATCAATACGAATATCTACACGCGCGTAGTGCCGACACCCCACCACCTTGAATGTCTCAAGCGAAATTTGTTCGCATTTTCTTTTAACCTCTTCACTCAAACGCGCTGGAATAATATATTCCGTCTGACCTGGAGTATATTTTCTTTTGTAATCATAGAAATCACTTTTTGGAACAATCTCAATAATAGGAAGTACTCGACCAAACCAAATAGGGACTGTCACTTCAGTACCCGCAATGTATTTTTCTACTAAAATATTTCGGTCACATTTTGCAGCACTCACGAGTGCATTATTAAAGGCATCCATTTTATAAACGATTGTGATACCAACGGTTGAACCTTCATTTGCCGGTTTCACAACTACAGGCGCATCAAACTTTAAAGCCTGATTACCATCGGCGATTTTACTAGCATGAAAAACTTGATACTCAGGTGTGGGAACACCCCAATGTGTGAGAATTTGTTTTGTGAATATTTTATTCATTGCTAATGCAGAAGCTAATACTCCGCTACCTGAATAAGGGATCTTCAGATATTCTAGAATTCCCTGAACAGTGCCATCTTCGCCATATTTTCCGTGTAAGGCCAAAAGTGCACAATCTATATTTTTGCTGGCCAAAACTTTGGGGAGATCAGCACCGGCATCTATAACTTCGTGGGGATAATTTAATTTTTGAAGTGCTTTAAGAAACGCGGCTCCGGTTTTGAGACTAACTTCACGTTCGCTTCCCATTCCACCTTGAATAAGTGCAACTTTTTTCACTGTGTTTTCTCCTGATGCTTATTTTAAAATATTATCACAGCAGTCTGTTGCACGCTGACTAAATTATGAGTTGAATAACTAGACGTTGGTCAGATCAAAAAAATCGTATCGATGTCATTTTGTGTTAATTCAAATTCAGTGATTTTGAGATCTTCACGCATATGTTGTTCATTGGTAGTACCAGTGATCGGTAAAATTCCAATTTGCTTACAAAACCTAAAAATTACTTGCTGAGGAGTAACATTTAATCTGGTAGCAATACTTTTAAGTGTCGAATGAGTAAGTACATGCATGTTTGCAGTCAAAAGTGAAAACCCCTGATATGTAATATTATTACTGAGGCAAAATTCTCTGACTCCTTGATCCCAACCCCGTTGGGCAAAACATCTATTTTGCACCATAGTCGGTTTTACTTTGGCATTTTTCATTAACACTTTAAGGTGTTGTATTCCGACATTGCTAACACCAATTATTTTTGCTTGGCCTGATTGATGCAAATCTTCAATTGCACGCCACACTTCAAAATCACTTTCAGTTAATCCATAACCAGAGCTAGGGCCATGTAAAAGAAATGAATCAATGTAATTTGTATGAAGATTTTTAAGTGAGCTTGCAAAAGATGATTTCACCTGATCAGTGAAACTATCCTCTGGATTATACGGAAGTCGATGATCTTGCCCATTTTGGTATGTAAATTTAGTTTGCAAAAATAATGACTCACGCTTAACACCAAGTTTGGACAATTCTAAAAGTGCATTCCCTAGGTAATCCTCTCTGTAATGTTTTTTTTGATTGGCAGTATCTATTGCAGTAAAACCAACATCTATAGCTTTTTTCACAAGCTCTGATGTCTTCTCTTCCTTCCAGGCGGTACCATAGATCATTATAGGTATTTGATGCATCCGTGGCTCCTTGCCGGTTTTCTCCTACTTATCACCCAACCAAACAACTTCAGTATGAAGCTTAATATTATATTTTTCTTTCACACTATTTATACATAGATTCATTAATGATTTAATATCTTCTGCTGTTGCGCCACCTTTATTTACAATAAAATTTGCATGCTTCATTGAAATTTGAGCCCCTCCGATTTCACGACCTTTAAGCCCCAAATCTTCTATGAGTTTACCTGAGTGCAAGGGCAATGGATTTCGAAACACAGAGCCACAGCTTGGATACTCTAAGGGCTGTTTTTGTAAACGTGTTTGGTTCAAAGTACGAACCACATTTAAAATATCTGGATTAGAAATATTTCTCCACGCAATCTTTACTCGTGTGATGATACCAGGTTGCCAACCCTGACAATGCCGGTAACCCCACTTCAGCTTTTTGGCATCTAGAATCTCTAATGTACCATTAGGTTTTAGAACCTCAATTGCTTCGGTGATTTCATGAAATTCACGAGGTGTCAGTTTTTCTCCAACCCCTGCGTTCATGACAACACCACCACCCACTTGCCCCGGTAAACCACCTAAAAAAGCTGCGGGATCTAATTTATATTTTAAAAATATTTTAAGTAATTCACTTTTTGCTGTGCCAGTGAGTGCCCAGAATTTTAATTTTTCTTTATCTTCAAGTATTTCAATCCCCGTTAATCGCGATAGTGAGATAACAACTCCACGTACTCCTTTATCGCTGATAAGTACGTTTGTCCCACCACCAAGAATAGTCAGGGGGGTTTTATTAAGCTGACAAATTTTTTGGGTATTAATGAGTTCGTCTATATTTTTGGGTTCACAAAAAAAATCAGCTTTTCCACCAACGAGCCAGCTACTGTGCGAGGCAAGATTTATATTTTTTTGAATTCCGGGGATAGATTCTAGGGTGCTCATTTAAGTATCAATTCAGAACTTAATTTATAAATATCACCAGCACCCAAAGTGACAAGCACATCACCTGATTTCAAAAGCTTTGAGAGCTCTTTTACAACATTTTGTTGTTCACCCCAATAAAAAATATTCTTTTGTTTCTTACTTAATTCTTGAGCTAAGCGCTGCGAACTAATTTCTGCAATCGCTGTTTCACCAGCCGCGTAAATATCAAGTAGACCAACGACGTCGGCTCCTTCAAAACATTCTAAAAATTGTTGCCAACAACTTTCAGTTCTTGAATAGCGATGAGGCTGAAATGCAACAACAAGCCTATGTTTTGAATAAGCACTTTTAAGTGCTTGAATTGTAGCTCGCACTTCGGTCGGGTGATGCCCGTAATCATCAATCACAATGGCGCCATTATATTCACCTTTATATTGCAGCCTACGATCAACGCCCTTGTATTGTGCGAGTCCGTTTGAAATTGTTTGAAAATCCAACTTTAACTCTAAACCAACTGCTATTCCCGCCAATGCATTTAGCACATTATGGGCACCGGGAACATGCAGTGTGATCGACCCAAGATTATTTCCGTTAAGATCTACTTCAAATGTTTGCGAAGTAGTTTGAACTTTCACAGAATGTGCTCTGAGTTTAGCTTCTTTTGAAAAACCGTAAGTCATCATTCTTTTATCAAAAGTGTGAGCAAGCTTAGCTACATATTCATCATCAACACATAAAATTGCCATACCGTAAAAAGGAACTTTGTGAGCAAACTCAGAAAAAGCCTTTTGAAGATTTTCAAAATTTTTATAGTGATCAAGATGATCATTATCGATATTGGTGATGACAGAGATTTCAGGTTGTAAACGCAAAAAACTTCCGTCACTTTCATCAGCTTCAGCCACTAGCCATTCACCTTTACCAAGTGCCGCTGTACTTTTAATAAGATCAAGCCTTCCACCAATCACGATGGTCGGATCAAGTTTTGCGGCCAAAAGCATCGCAGCAGTCATACTTGTCGTGGTTGTTTTTCCATGACTTCCACCAATGGCTATTCCACGTTTGAGACTCATAAGTTCTGCAAGCATTTCAGCTCGCTGAATGATTGGAATTTGTCTGCGTTTTGCCTCTTGAATTTCAGGATTTTGAGGTTTCACTGCTGAACTGTAAACGAGTACATCACATTGAGTTGGAACATGAGATGATTTATGCCCCTGATGGATCTCAACACCCATGGCTTTAAGTCTTTCAACTTGGGCATTTACAGATTGATCAGAGCCAGTGACATGACAACCCATATTGGCAAGGAGCTCGGCAATTCCACTCATCCCGATACCACCGATGCCGACGAAGTGAATTTTTGCCTCGATTAAATTCAAAACTCAAACTCCAGCGATTAAATAGTGGGCAATTTTCTCAGCACTTTGTGATTTAAAAAATTTAGAGATATTTTCTTCAGATTCGCGAAGTTTTTCAGGTTGATCCATAAACCCAGTCACTGTTTGTATGAACTTTTCTGGCGTGAATTCTTTTTGCAGTATCATTGTAGCAGCATTCTCTTTTACTAATGCTTCAGCATTACATTGCTGGTGATTATCGGCTGCATCTGGAAATGGAATAAGTACTGAAGCCTTTCGACATGCAGCGAGTTCTGCAAGTGTTGATGCCCCAGCACGACTTACTACAAGATCAGCCCACGCATAACGCTCAGGCATATCGTAAAGAAATTCAAAACATTGAACATTCTCTAGGCCCAGCTTTTGATACTCGACATCCATATCATGATAATCTCGGTTACCAATTTGATGAATAATTTCAACTTTATCTAACCAATCACCACCTCGCTTCACTGCATCGAGAACGATAGTGTTGATTCCCCGAGCCCCCTGACTCCCACCAAACACGAGAATACGAAACCGTCGATGTTCTTGACGGGCTTTAGGAAAAAGTCCGGTTCGAATAGGAATTCCGACTACATCGGCATTGCTAAATGTAGAGCGGGTCACTTCAAAATTTACAAATGCTTTTTCAACAAGTGATGCTAGCCAACGATTTGTAAGCCCTGGTTGTGCATTGGGTTCAAACAAAACGATACGTACACCTAACAACTTAGCAGCTAACATCACAGGCCCTGACGCGTAACCTCCGACACCTAAGACAATGCGAGGTTGAAATTGCATCAACAATCGTATGGATTGAATGATCGCCATCGGAAGTCTGATGAACGTCATAAGTTTTCTTCCAATGCCAACGTTGTTAAGTGCTCCGATATCGATGAAATGAAGTGGATAACCTTCTTTTGGAACAATTTTAATTTCAAGCCCGCCGCGTGTACCGATGAAAAATATTTGAAGCTTTGGATTAATTTTCTTTAATGCCTCAGCTACAGCAATAGCGGGGTAAATATGTCCGCCGGTTCCGCCCCCTGCGATGAATATACTTTGCCCAGCTTCGATCACGCGTTCTCCCGTAAAACATTTGCACTGTTATGTATGTTTATTAAAATTCCACAAGCTATACTCACAGCTATTAGACTACTGCCTCCGTAAGAAAGAAACGGCATTGTCAGACCTTTTGTTGGCAATAGTCCCATTGCAACACCTGCGTTAATGACTACTTGAAAACCAATCAGACAACTTAAGCCTATGGCTAAACACCTCCCAAAAGGCTCGCTGCAACGCACAGCAATTTGAACACCTCTTAATACTAACCACGCAAAGAGCAGTAAGACAAAGGCCAAACCAACAAAACCGGTTTCCTCGCCAAGGACTGAAAGAATAAAATCAGTATGCGCTTCAGGTAAAAAGAAAAGTTTAGCTTGGCCTTTTCCGAGGCCCGTCCCGAAAAGACCGCCCGCATGAAAACTTAAAAGTGATTGGATCACTTGAAATCCACTATTAGACGGGTCAGCCCATGGATTCAAAAATGCAAGTACACGCTGTCTTCTGTAACCAACTCGCATTACAAAAACATAAAAAAGTGGAATTGAAATTATCAGGGCTGAGAAAAGATATCGCCAAGGAAGCCCAAAACAAAAAAGCATTGATAAACCGATGAGAAAAAATATGACTGAAGAACCAAAATCGGGCTGCTTAAGTAAAAACGCTACAGGAAGCAAAACAGTGAGTGCGCCAATAAGCCAAATACGCGATCGATTAGTTTCATTTTTCTCATAATTCAAAAGATAAGCAAAAGTAACAGCTGACATTAGTTTTGCAATTTCACCAGGCTCTATGTGAAACCCAAATGGAAGATTGATCCATCGAGTAGCACCGCCCACACGATGACCCAACCCAGGAACAAAAACCGCAGCTAAAATTACGATCAAACCTGCGAAGAAAAACCAAAAGTATTTTTTAAAATATATATAAGGAAACCGACTCGTCACAGCTAACGCAACAAGTGCCAGGCAAACAAAGATCAGTTGTCGTTTGAAAAAGTGAAGTCCGTCGCCAAATTTCTCGGAGGCAAAAATAAAGCTAGCACTGTAAACCAATACCAGCCCAATTCCCATAAGAGCACACACGCACAGAAGAAGACTACGATCAAGCGCAGTCCCCGAAGGGATTGTATTAGAGCTTCTGGATAAGTTCCTTGTAGTAGTTGCCACGCTCCTCAAAATTCTCAAACATGTCGTAACTGGAGCAGCCGGGACTTAACAAGATCACATCACCGCTGCGTGACTTTTGATAAGCAAGTAAAACAGCTTCTTCAAAAGTTCCAATAATGAACGTCTCGCTGAAATCGCCAATGGTGCGGTTCAGTCTTTCTTTTGCCTCACCAACTAAGATGAGATTTTTTACTTTCTTCTGCACGGGTTCAACTAAGGGGGCAAAATCCACACCCTTATCTTTCCCACCTGCAATTAGGATAACAGGTTCGTCGAAAGCATCCAAGGCCCTCAAAACTGAATGTACGTTTGTAGCCTTAGAATCATTATAAAATTCAACGCCACCTTTGCGGCGCACAAATTCCAGGCGGTGTTCAAGCCCTGGGAATTCCTCAATAACTTTTTGAATCTGATCTGGTTTTGCACCATAAGGTCTAGCTGCAATCATTGAAGCCATGATGTTTTCAAGTGCATGTTTTCCGCGCATTTTAATCTTTGAGGTAGGGTAAATTTCTTGCTGTCCATTTACATAGAGTCTGATTTCTTTATTGCCGTAAACCGCGCCACCAATGCGTTTGATCTGATCTTCTAGACCAGCACGTTTGCTAAAATAATTTAGTTTTGCTCGCTGCACATTTTGATCGCGAGCGCATTCAACGACCAAAGGGTCATCTGCATTCATAACTGCATAACTTTCTGAGTTTGCATTTTTGAATATTTTTTTCTTCGCCGCGGTATAGTCATTCATTCCACGATATCGGTCTAGGTGATCTTCTGCCAAGTTTAACAAAACTGCGTGGTGGGGTTTAAAAGTATCTGCGGTTTCTAATTGAAAGCTTGATACCTCAACCACCAAGACTTTGGCCGTGGCCTTACTTGTGACATATTCAATAAGTGGTGTACCGAAGTTTCCACCAATCCAAGTTTCAACACCGGATTGTCTTAAAAATTCATATGTCAGTTTTGCTACGGTAGATTTTCCGTTTGTTCCAGTTATGGCGATAATAGGTTCTTTAATCAAACTTGCTGCTAATTCAAGTTCACCAGTGATGGGGATCCCTTTATCTTTTGCTGCTTGAAATGCTTTATTCGTAGGATTCACACCAGGGCTTAAGACAATTAGGTCTTGTGCAGTTGTTACTTTTTCAGAATGCCCACCAAGATCCCACTGTGGTTCAAACTCTTCTAACAAATCAGCGACACCGCCAAGTTGTTCACGGGTTTTCATATCACTTATTGTGATTATTGCTTTTTGCTCGTAGAAAAATTTTGCCAGCGCGATGCCGGTTTTGTGAGCCCCAACAATTAATACCTTCATACCCTTATACTTCGACATAAAACTACTACCTCAACTTCAATGTACTTAGTGCCAAAATTGCTAATAAAATACTGATAATCCAAAATCGAACAATTACTTTAGGCTCTGCCCATCCTTTAAGTTCAAAGTGATGATGAATCGGAGCCATCTTAAAGACTCGTTTTCCCGTCATCTTAAATGATGCTACTTGGATGATTACAGACATTGCTTCTATGACAAAAATTCCACCTAAAAGCACCATTAAAACTTCGTTCTTTGTTAAAACCGCAATGGTACCAAGAATTCCGCCTAAACTAAGAGAACCCACATCACCCATGAAAACTTGAGCCGGGTAAGTGTTATACCAAAGAAAGCCAAGACCAGCAGCAGCTACAGTGGCGCTAACAACTGCTAACTCCCCCGCTCCGCGCACAAATGGAATTTGTAGATATGTGGCAATTTTAAAATTTCCGCAAACATAAGCCAAAATGGCTAAAGTTACAGCATTGATCATGACTGGTCCGATGGCCAAGCCATCAAGGCCATCTGTTAAATTCACAGCATTGGCCGTACCGACAATCACGAGCATAGAAAATGGAATGTACCAAATTCCTAAATCAATTCCGCTTCCCTTAAAGAACGGAAAATCAAGAGTGGTACCCAGATCTGTAGAACGATAGATAATAACTGAAACAATTCCTGCTAATAAAAATTCTAAAAATAAACGTGTGCGACCTTTAAGGCCTTTTGTGTTTTTCTTACTGATCTTAAGATAATCGTCGTAATAACCAATGAGTCCAAAACCTGCACAGATAAAAAGTGCGGCCCAAACAAGAACACTTTGAACATCAGCCCATAAAAATGAAGGAATAAAAATACTGATTAAAATCAAGGCGCCACCCATGGTGGGAGTTCCCTTTTTTGACATATGGGATTGAGGACCATCGTCACGAATCACTTGCCCTAGTTGACGTGATTGAAGTCTACGAATAAATCGTGGACCCAAAAGCCAACAAAAAAGAAAGGCTGTGAGAAAAGCCATAAATGTTCTGAATGTCAGATATTTAAAGACGTTGAGAAAAGAAAATTGGTCGTGAAGTGAATACAAGAGATGATAGAGCATGGCCGTCCGCAGTTTAGGTTTTAATGTTTATCCAAAAAATTAATAGGCCGCCATGATTCTAAAACGCGTTCTAATTTCATGCCTCGCGAACCTTTAATTAACACTATGTCTCCTGTCTGTAGCACAGTGCCAAAAGAACGCGCAAGTTTTTCTTCATAAGACTTTGAAATAACTATGTTTTTACTAAATCCTTTAGCCCTTAAACCAAACTCCACATCATGGGCATGCTCGCCGATGAGTAAGATGCCTTCTGGCTGTACAGTTGCAAGGGCTTCACCAACTTCTTGATGCATTTTTTTTGATAAATCACCTAGCTCAAGCATGTCACCAAACACAATGTACTTACGCCCTCGTGCTGCAAGTTTTGAAAAATTATCAATCGCAGTCATGCAGCTATCAGGGTTGGCATTGTAGGCATCAAATAATACTTGGGCCCCATTCTCAAGATCAACTAATTGCCCACGTCCCCAACCGGATTTGCAAAGTGCTAAACCTTTCCAAATAAGTGGGGCTTCTACGCCACAGGCGAGTGCAACACAACTTGCGGCCATTGCATTTGCAATTTGTTGACGACCAAAACTTGGAATACGAGCCATACCAGGATCTTTTTGAATCACACCTTGAACTTCAATGAAATCAAGTGTGAGAAATTTTTCTTTAAATGAAACATCAACATCGCGGGCGTAACTTGAATATGAAAATACTTTACACCCCCCAGGGGCACGGGCACGCATCATGGCGGTGTATTGATTATCTAGATTGTAAATGCGCGTAGCTTTATCAGGAGCTGCTTCGTAGATCTCTTCTTTAGCTTGAGCGATTTTTTCAAGATTTCCGAAATGCTCGATATGGGCGCGTCCAACGTTTGTGACTAAAACAATATCAGGCTTTGAAAGCTTCACGAGTTCTGTGATTTCACCGGCGTGATTCATTCCCATTTCAACAACGGCAATTTTATGATGTGTTCGCAATTCTAAAAGTGTAAGTGGAACTCCAATATGGTTATTGAGATTTCCTTTAGTCGAGAGCACAGAAAATTTCTGACTCAAAATCGTATGACAAAATTCTTTTGTAGTTGTTTTTCCGTTGCTCCCGGTGAGTCCGACAAGTTTACCTTGCCACTGCGACCTATGCCAAAGGCCCATGCTTTGAAGTGCTTTGAGTGTATCTTCCACGCGAATTATTGTGACTTCACCACTAACTTTAGGAACAGGTTTATCAATGATGATTGCTGCAGCACCTTTTTGTACAGCGGCACCAGCGAATTCATGGGCATCGAAATTTTCGCCACGTAATGCAAAAAAAACTTTTCCTGTGAGATCAGCTCTTGTGTCTGTTCCAACGCCATCAAGAATGCGACTGCCGCGTTGCTGGAGATTTCCGCCCGTGCCTTTTAATAAATCATCGATTGTCCAAAGTGCCATTTTCACCCCTACCTTAAGTATTCCCTGGCTACTTGCACATCGTCAAACGGATGTTTCTTGGTTCCGATGATTTGATAATCTTCATGACCTTTGCCTGCGATCAGGACAACATCGCCAGGCTTTGCTTTGCGGATAGCGAGTTCAATTGCATGACGTCGGTCTGGCTCGACAATGACATTCTCACCCGTAACTAGACTTTGAGCTGAAGCACCACCCAAAATGTCTTCGATAATTTCATTAGCATCTTCTGTACGTGGGTTGTCACTTGTCACTACTACGAGATCTGAAAAACTCTGCGCCGCTTTCATCATCAGCGGTCTTTTTCCGCTATCACGATCTCCACCACATCCGAATAAAGTAATGATACGTGCATTTGGAGATTTTTCATCACGTAGGTTTTTTAAAAAACTTAAAACATTTTTTAATGCATCATCGGTGTGGGCGTAATCAACAAAAACATGAATACCTGATTTGGAAGCTACTTTTTCAAGTCGGCCCTTCACACCTTCAAGTTTACTGAGTGCTTCAGCAATAGTTTGAATTAAAACCCCTGCATGAAGCCCCACACCAATTGCTCCTAATGCATTTGAAATATTATGTCGCCCAATCATTTGAAGATGAATGTCAACGCTGCCATTTGGAGTTATCGCTTTAAAAATAGTCCCATCAAATGAAAGATTGATATTCTCAGCTTTGATATCACCCTTATCTAAACCGTATTTCCATGTGGGAACATCAGGCATCATGCTTTCCCAATGAGGATCATCAATATTGATGATGGCTCGTTTATTTTTCTTTTTTGATTTTTTCAATAACTCTTTAAACAGGCGAGCTTTTGCTTTGATGTAATCATTCATAGTTTTATGAAAATCTAAATGATCACGAGTTAAATTTGTAAAAACTGCGGTATCAAAGTGCACAGAATCAGCGCGCATCAATGAAAGTGCATGTGATGACACTTCTATACTCACAGCTTTTGCACCGGCTGTGATCCATTGAGCTAATAATTTTTGAAGCTCAAGGGCATCAGGTGTTGTGTGGCTTGAGGCCACTACTGATTTTCCTAAATGATTATTGATTGTGCCAATCACACCTGTGGGCATTTTATTTGCGATTAAAATAGCCTCGATCATATGGGTGATCGTCGTTTTACCATTGGTGCCTGTGACACCTGCTACAAAAAGATTTTCAGAAGGTTTGGCATAAAAATTTGCTGCAAGAACATCAACAGCACTGCGAGAATTATTAACTTTAATGACAGCACCAGCGAAGCGCACAGAAACTACGCGGTCATCTTCGACAACTACAGCTGAAGCTTTCTTTTCACAGGCTTCGCCAATAAAAAGATGCCCGTCAAACTGGTGACCTCTAACTGCTATGAAAAGATCACCGGGTTGAAAATGACGAGAATCGCTGCAAATTCCTTTGATCTCAACATCAACTGATCCCCGAAGGGAAATAACCGGTAGACCTTCGATTACATTGCGAAGAATCATGATTCTCTCATGATGTTCCAATTATTTTTTTGGTGCAAGACCCATGTTACTCAAAACAAAAGTCCATTTATCTGCGATCTCTTCAATTGTTTTAGAAAGTGGTTTACCCGCACCATGACCTGCTTTTGTTTGAATATGAATAAGCACTGGGTTTTTACCCTTTTGGGCATTTTGTAACGCAGCTACGAATTTAAAACTGTGCCCCGGTACTACCCGATCATCGTGATCACCGGTCATAACCATTGTTGCAGGATACTTTTCTCCTTTTTGAATATTATGGAGCGGAGAGTACTTAGATAAGAATTTAAAATGATCAGGGTTTGTGGCAACACCATATTCACCAGTCCAATATCTACCAGCTGTAAATTGTTGATAGCGATACATATCAAGAACACCAACTGCTGGAATAGCGACTTTAAATAAATCAGGCTCTTGAACCATAACAGCACCAACTAAAAGCCCACCATTAGAACCACCACCTATGGCTAAGCGTTCACTTGATGTATATTTATTATCGATAAGCCAATGTGCCGCTGCAATGAAGTCATCAAAAACATTTTGCTTTTTCTCTAGCATTCCTTGTGCGTGCCACGACTCACCGTACTCACCGCCACCGCGAAGATTGGGCATTGCATAAACTCCGCCCTTTTCAAGCCAGGCAAAAACACTGGCGCTAAAGCTCGATGTCAGTGAAATATTAAACCCACCATATCCATAGAGATAAGTTGGATTCGTACCGTCAAGAACAAGATCTTTTTTATGAACGACAAACATAGGAACCTGAGTTCCGTCTTTACTCTTATAAAAAATCTGTTTTGTTTCATAGTTTGAAAAATCTGCAGGAATATTTGGCTTAAAATAAACCTCACTTTTATTTGTAAGCATATCGTAACGATATATTACAGCTGGGGAAGTGAAACTCGTGAAGGTGTAAAATGTTTTTGTATCTTCGTCTTCGCCGTTAAATCCACTGACAGTTCCCAAACCTGGTAATTCGATATTGCGAATGAATTTACCCTCGAGATCATAAACGCGCACAACTGATTGTGAATCTTTTAGATAAGTAATAACAAATTGATTATTGAGAATAGAAATATCTTCAATGACTTCGCCATAACCTGGTTCAGGAATTATATCTTTCCACTTTGAAGGGTCAGTGTCGTTTATCTCTGTAGAAATAATTTTACCCTTTGACGCATCTTTAGTTGTAGAAACCCAGATGCGTGTGCCGTCGACCTTTAGAACATGATAAGCGGCATCAAAAGCATTAAAGAGTGGTTTAAATGGCGCGTTTGCACCGGCCCTAAGATCTTTCGCGTGTATAGTATTTTTTTTGTCAGTCGTTTTGCTACCTGATACAAAAAGATAATTACCCGATTTTATTTCCCATGCTCCAAAGCCCCAGTTTTTGTCTGTGAGATCTTCGTAAACAACCTTATCTGAACTCTCAGGCGTCCCTAAAATATGAAAAAACACTTTACTCGAAAACAAGACACCAGATTTTGTTTTTTCAGTAAAGCGAGAATAATAAAAGCCTCGATCGTCAGCACTCCAGCTAAGACTTGAAAACTTGATATCTTTAATCTGATCAGGTAGTTCAACTCCCGTTTCAATATCACGCACTCCCCAATTGACATAATCAGAGCCTGCAGTTGAAAGAGCATAAGCGAGGAGCTTTCCATTTCGGCTTAATGAGGTACCAGATAAAGCAACGGTTCCATCTTTTGCGTAGGCATTTGGATCAAGAAGTACTTGTGGTTCATCGCCAAGATTTTTCATTGTGTAAAGGACACTCTGATTAGCCAATGCTTTATGTTTATAAATAAAATATCGATCCCCTCTTTTAGAAGGGGCGGATTGTGAATCATAATTAAAAAGCTCAGTGAGACGTTCTTTAAACTCTTTATGAATTGGGCGATTGGCTAAATATTTCTGAGTGAATTCATTTTCTTTTCGGATCCATTTACGCACGGGTGTTGATCGATAATCACCTTCTAGCCAACGATAAGGATCTAAAACTTTATTGCCATGAAAATTGTCAGTTACAGCCGTACGTTTTGCATAAGGTAGGAGTGCGCCTAAAAATTTCTTACAAACTGTAGGAAGGTTTTTTGCTGCTTGAGATTGATTTGGTGAAAAGGACAAAATTAGAACTAAAACAATCAAACTGTGAAGTCGTTGCATTTTAAAATCCTCAATAAAAGCATTTAATTGATGCGGCGAGTATAAACACCTTGACCCCAATTATCAATTGAAGTAATTACAATACGGTACTTAAAGTTTTCTGATTCATTAGTGGGGGTGGTGATGCAACAACTCAAAATTCTATTAAGCCTACTGGTCTTATTAATACACTCATTAGCAGGAGCAAATCCGTACCCCTACCAAGACGAAGTAACAAAAGATCCTGAGTGGCTTAAAAATTGGCAGCCTCATCAAATTTTTGAAAAACAAATTCTTCACTCGCGATTAAATGTTGGTCAAGAAGTCATGCGCATTCAAGTTGATTGGTCTCAAACCGGTGAAGTCTATGCGTTAAACTCAGTCACCAAAGAACTTTCTGGAACTCCAGGTCTTAAAAAAACAACATCTCGCCGTGATGCTTTAGGCAGCTACATCGGTATAATTCGTAATAGTCAAACAGGTGAAGCACTGGGTTACTCGTCAGTGGGCACAGGTCAAGAATATAGAAAATTAGTCAGAGCCATGACCTTTAGATTTCCCATGCCTCAAAGCAAAGTGATCTTTCAATTAATGGCCGAAGATCCACAATCGGGTATTATGAAATTAGTACTTGAAAAAACCGTTGAGCTTCCACTTATTCAAACCATTGTTTCAATACCTGTAGAGACTAGAATTCTCAGTTCAGCAGTAAATCAAAATGAAAAATTGATTTTTGCAATTTATGCTGATGGATATTTAGCAAATCGTAAAAATGTTTTTTGGCTTCAAGCTCAAAAAACTGTTGATGCATTAAAGCGCACAAACTTTCCGGGCATTGAGCATTTTGAATTTGTAGGAGTTTTTGCTCCTTCAAATCAAGCATTAGGGTCAGCTACTGATTTTGGATTACCTGTAAAAACAAGAGATTCATTTTTAGGACTCTACTACCCCTACTGGAATAAATTCGGAAGGTGGTATCATATTGTTTACCCTACAAATGAAAAGAAGTTTCGCGATGCTTTAGGGCAAGTACCTCATGATTACGCGCTAGCACTTTTAGACAATTCAGAATACTGGGGTATCGGAAACTACAAAGCATTCACCGCTATTCCCGCAGGTAACACTCAATACTTTGCATATCTACTCACTCACGAATTAGGGCATTTTTTCGGCCTCAATGAAGAGTACGATGGCGGGGGCGCCACAGAATTAGAATTTGCTACTGGCATTGATGAACCTTGGTCACAAAATATTACTTTTTTAAAAGATCCTAAAAATCTTAAATGGAAACAATTCGTAAAACCACAAACTCCCATACCTACACCACTCACCCACTGGAGTATGACAACAAGACCGCTAGGAGCTTACGTTGGTGGTTACGCAGATTCCCTTGGGAACTCTCATATTCCTGGCATGGATTGCGCCATGTCTAAAATTTCTGATTTTTGCCCCGTCTGTAAACACGCCATCGTTGAACGCGTGAAATTTGATTTAGGTCACTAAAACTGGACCAGTAATTATTACCAGCTGAGATAAAGTATGTCAGAGCCAAAATCATGGAGGGCTGCTGATGAATTACTTTATTTCAGTTTTAGTCGCATGCGTGTTTTTACTATTTCCGACGCTCACAAAAGCTATCGTCTATGTAGACACCATCAAGGGAATCGCCAGTGACTTTGATAAAAAGAAAACCAAACACAAAATAATTAAAAAAAGCATTCTAGATGGCACTTGGGATTCTTCTGAACTGGATTTTCCAATTAATCTTGAAAATAAAAGCACTCAAGGTTTTGAAGCCGCCATTGTCGATAAACGCTATGTGCGTGTTTCATCAAAAACTTTTCTTTTACTGCCCAAACTTTTGCAAACAAAAATTGTGAGAAATTTATCTTCTTGGGATGACAATCTCACAGCCTATAAAGTCATGGTGAAAACCAAAAATAATGATCTTCAAAATATGGAGGTTATTAAAAGATTACGCATAAATCTGAACTCACTTCCTGAAAATGTGGGAGCAGAAAAACTTCTTTCTGAATATGCAAGACGCTGGGCTTACAATGTCTCTGATTCTGATGGGCCCAATTGCCTTCACACATCTTTAGCTGCAATTTTCTCACGCTGGACAGAACCCATGTACTTAGATCAGCCTGATTTTCTTTTTTACCGTAACGGTGTGTTTAAAGTTATTCCCGAGCCCACACAATGGGGCGATATGATCTACTTTGATCTGGGTCGAGACTATCACGCTTTTAATTTTTTGGGCCTTGATCTCAAAGATCCGTCAAAGAAAATTGTTTTTAGCAAAAATGGCTACGAACGAGGGCATTTTTTGTTTATGGATCTTGAAGACGTAAAAGCTCTTTACGCACCTATTGCAAAGATCACTTATCACCGAGCAAAAGGGACTCCCCCTCCGCCCACTAACGATGAAGGTGATTTTGGCCCACGTAAACTTGAGAAATCGTTTATCAGTCTAGAAAGCTTTCCTGTGATTAAAGCGGGGCTACGCACAAAACCTGCGCGAAGTTTTGCACCTATAGAATTTTAAAAAGCCTGGCTCATTGGTTATCAGATTGCATTTATAAAATTATGAAAAACTAGCATCCCTTAATGGAGAACCTATGCGTTTTAAAAGCATACTGGTGATCATTTTATTGACACTTGCTTTACCATTTCAGGCCTCAGCCGGGCTGGGTGAAATTTGTAATAGTTTGTTTCAAACTATTATTGGCCGCGTACCTTCCCTTGAGAAAATCCAACTCACACAAGTAATGCGTGATGAATTAACTCATGCGTACCAAGTTTTATTAAAGGCACAAACTAAACCTACATCTAAATCTGAAACCTCACATTTAGATATACCAAGCACAATACAATTAAATGAAACACAATATAATATACTAGGCTATCTCGGGTATGGCGGCGAGGGTGAGGTTTTTTTAGTTGAATCAGGTGGGATTAAATATTCAATCAAAGTATTTCACGAGAAATCTCTTTTAACTGGAAGTATAAAAGATCATAAAAAAATAAAAAGAAACGGGTTTAATAGCGTAGAACCCCTAGAAATAGATACGAAAAGAAATTCGGTTTTATTTCGGTATGTAGAAGGTCCAGATTTACACTTGATCTTTAAAAATTACGGCGTCATTTTTAATTTGCGTCAGGAACTAAAAATTTCTGAAACTACACGAAGCTACATTAAGCAACACTTTGATGTTTTAAAAGTACTTTATGATTCAAAAAGTGGGCTCCTATTATTCACGCAGAATGTAATTTTTGATCTTAACAGCGACTAATTTGTCATTATTGATCCTCAATAAAAAAGCCCGCTATATGCGGGCTTTAAATTATGTTTTCAACAACAAAATTTTATTAAGGCTGGCATTGTCTAAATGCCAAGTGATAAACGAGTGCTGCTTGCACGTCTTGTGAATCAACACTTGAGTAAGCTTGTCGACCTGAATAACTAGCTACTCGAATGCTGGAGTTTGTACGCAAGATGACGTCATCACCACAACCTGACCATACCACTGAAGATGCAATAAGATCATTACGGATCAAATAGTTTGCTTCAGACGGGCCACGAAATGTTCTTCTAAAACTTGGTCCACGACTTCCAGCAAAGAAATATTCAACGTTAAATTCAGCACTGGAGTTAGTGGGAAGATAATTATATCCACGATAATCTACAGCAAATACCGACACACTATAGCCATTTGGTACTCGTACAGGAATAGCTACGTTACAACTTTTTCGTTCAAAAGTTCTACCGGTTGTGCCGCCAGCCTCAGAAACATATTGATCAAAAATAATCGAGAGACTACGAGCGTCCTCGCTTAATACGGCTGCAGCTGTTCCAGCTGGGCATCCGGTGCCGCCGTAAGCTGGTTCACCCAGTGAGATATCTTGAGCAACAACTGGTGTGCTCAAAAAAACTAATGTTAAAAAACTTAAAATATTTTTCATTTTCAGACCCCTTGTTAAAAATTGTTTTTAGACTTGCTACTTTATTCATAGCTATTTTCATGCCTGAGTTCTTTTGCGTAAAATTTCGAATACGCCCCCGCACTAGAGTCAGTGCGTCTCATATGGGGGGCGATATGACACAGTGATGCGCTAATGAAATTGTATGGCCCATAACAGCGAACTGAAATCAGGAACTGATTTTGCACAATGCTTTATTGGCTTTATAAGTTTTGAAGAATTATGACACACGAAATTGGAGAGTGATTATGAAAATAATTAGCATTGTTTTGGGATTATTTTTTGCAAGTGTTAGTTTCTCATATGCTTATGGGGATTTTAATTCAAATGGATGTCCTCCAGGCACATACAGTGTGGTTTTGAGCCCAGATCAACAAGTCTTAAGTGTTTTATTTGACAGCTTCAATGTTGAGGCCGGCGGCAATACAGGAAGACTACAAGACACTAAAACATGTCGATTACAAATTCCAATAAATGTTCCTGCGGGTCATCGCATCGGTGTTTATAAAGTAGATTATCGAGGTTATGTAAATATCCCTCACAAAGGACGCAGTCATTTGATGGTAGATTATATTTTCGCAAATCAAAAATCTCCTACTTTTCACAAGCAGATGATGGGAGCTCGTAACCAAGAATACATACTCACAGATACAATCGGCGCAGGTCACATGAAATGGACAGCCTGTGGAATGCCAACCATCATTGATTTAAAGGCGACACTTTCATTAGCCCTTAATGGCGAAGCTGCACAATCAATGATTACGTTTGATTCACTCGACGGACAACCCAAAGGTGGAATCACTTACCATTTACAATTAAAACGATGCAGTAATTAATTTTTATTTTGATTGTTTGAACTGAAACTTAATTTGTTGATAGCGCTCCCAGGATACTCCTGGCTCGGGAAACTGGGATTGCACAACACCTGTTCCTAAAAACAAAACTTCAGGCTCGCGTTTTGATGGGTTTAATTGCGCAGTTTTTATACGTTCACTACGCTTTTCTAAATACTGAGAAACTTCTCTCACTGTTAGACCCGTGAAATCAGGAATCACTTCATCTTCTGTGGCATTAAGTGGTTGTCCGATTGACCACTGTGCTTTTACAGGCATTCTGGCCATTTTATTATTCTCAGCGATCATCCCATCAACTTTTGTAACGGCTGCATTTACACTCACGGGTTTTGTCACAGAATTCTCATTAACCACGATTGGCATGTATCCTTTTTTATGAAGTGCGTATGAAGCAATGCGATTAAAGATTGGAGCCACGACTTGTGCTCCGTAAAATTGGTGCTGAGGATTATCAACCATAATATAGATTGTGAATTGTGGATTATTAGCCGGAACAAAACCTGCAAAACTTGAGATATATGATTTTGCTAAATACCCACGACCATTTGGATTCACTTTTTGAGCGGTTCCGGTTTTACCGGCGACAGGATAACCATCTACTCGGGCTAACATCCCGGTACCACCCCGTTCAGTTACACCCGTGAGCATCATGGCAAGTGTTGAAGCTTCTTTTGTTGTTAAAACTTCGCGCACGATTTCTGTTTTACGCTGTTCAACAACATTGTTCTCACTATCAATAACTCTTTTCACTAAATAGGGTCGCAAAAGTTTTCCACCGTTTGCGATAGCTGAATAAGCATTAGCCATTTGCAAAGCAGAAACACCAATGCCATGACCAAAAGAAATATTTGTGAGCAAATGATCACTCCACGTACCTTGCTCGGCCATGCCTGAGGCTTCACCACTAAAATCAATTCCTGATTTAGTTAAAAAGCCAAAACTATGAAGAGTATTTTTAAGCGCAGCTTGCCCGATATCTAACGCAACTTTAGCTGTACCAATGTTTGATGACACTTCTAAAATTTCAGCTAATGAGAGCCACTCATATTTATGATCTGTTTCAGACTCATGTATGGTGCGTTTGCCAATTTTAAATTTTCCATTTTCACAAAAATATTTTGTATTTGGTTGAATTTTACCTGTTTTTAATGCGGCAGCAATAGTTACGATTTTAAAAGTTGATCCTGGCTCAAAAATATCAGTGACAGCGTTATTGCGACGAGTTTCAGGGTATGTTCCCATGGCCAATACTTCACCAGTAGCAGGGTCCATAATAATTCCAGTAGCCTTGATTGCCTCTTGCTTACGAACTACCTCTTCAAGCTCACGCTCAAGTGTATACTGAAGTTCTAAATCGATTGTTGTCTCAATAGTTGCGCCGTCACCACTTAATTCAAAGAGTTGTCCATCAACAACTAATGGTCGTCCACGTGCATCTCGACGTGAACGCACTGATCTTTTTTCACCTTTAAGTTCTAGGTCATATTTTTTCTCTAAACCCTCTAACCCATCACCATCAGAACCAACAATACCCAAAACCGGAGCTAAAAGATTTTGATTCGGATAAGCACGTTTACCTTCTTCTACAAAACGAAGACCTGGCTCATTTAATTGTTTCACAATGAGTGCTGTATCGGGGGTGAGCTGACGCTTTAGCCAAATAAATCTTTTAGGGGCAATGAGTTTTTCATAAACCTCGCGAACAGACATTCCAATAAGTGGCGCTAATTTTTTAGCCAATCTCTTGGGTTTTTCAATAAGCGTTGGGTCAGCATAAAGTGATTGTGATGTTATTGATGTCGCTAGGTCAACACCATTACGATCTAAAATTTTTCCTCGTTGAGGCGGAAGCGTAACAACAGTGGTGTATTGATTTTTTCTTAAACGTTCGAGATTTTCTTGAGGCAATAGCTGAAGATAAAATGCTCGGGCTACGAGCAATGAAAAAAGGCCTAAAAACGCAATTACCAAGAGAACTATTCTAGATTTCATCTTCTGATAGCAAAACTTCCAGTAGCAGCCATGAGGATCACTTGATTTTTTTGAGCACGCATCAACGCAAGTCTTTGAGTTCCTATTTGATCAAGCCTCTCAGGTCTAATGAGTTTTGTATAAGCAAGTTCCATGGTGACTTTTTCGTCATTGACTAACTTTTGAATTCGACCCAATCTTAATACTTCATAACCTTCTCTTACGGCTTCCATTTTCACAAAAACATACATAAGGCCAATCACCACCAAAAAAACAATTGATATAAAAGGGGCGATACTATTTTTTTGTTGATTACTCATTCGTGGCCTCCCATTTCAAAAATGCGCATCTTAGCACTGCGTGATCGTGGATTTCTTTCAATCTCTTCATCACTTGCTATGATCACTTTTTTATTTATGATTTTTCCAAATTTATAATTCATTTTTTTAAAAGTTTGCTTGATGATGCGGTCTTCTAAACTGTGAAAACTTATCACCACAAAACGACTTCCTGGCTCCATGTGAAGATGCATTTCTTCACAAAACTCAACAAGCCCTTCTAATTCACTATTCACAGCAATTCTTAAACCCATAAAATAATTTGTCGCAGGATGTGCTCCACGACGTTTAGGTTTATAGCGACTATCAACACGCTCAATGAGTGAGGCCAACTGGCGCGTTGATGTAAAAGGCACTTCTTTACGATCATGAACAACGGCTCTCACAACCCGATTTGGTTTCCGCACTTCACCCAAGTGATAAAAAAGATCAGAGAGTTCTTTTTCTGAATATTCATTAATTATTTTTGCTGCTGTAAGTTCTTGAGTTTGATCCATGCGCATATCTAGCGGGCCATCATTCATAAAACTAAAACCGCGCTCTGCTTGATCAAATTGAGGAGATGAAACACCTAAATCTAAAAGTGCGCCATCAAAGAGACCTAGTTTATGTTTGTTCAAGTTTTTAAAATCATCTTGAACCAGCGTGAGTTTTCCTTTTGTAATCTCAGAAGCAAATGTTTCTTTGCCATGGGCAATTGCTTGAGCATCTTTATCAAAGCTTGTCACCGAGGCTCGTACAAATTTATTAAGTAAACTTTTGGTGTGGCCACCACGGCCAAAGGTTCCTTCAAACAAATGTTTAGGAATACGCGTTTGCTCGATGAATGCATTGAGTACTTCTTTTTCTAACACGGGAACATGTTCATTCGTCATGAGTATCAATCTCCGATACGGCAGCAAGTGTCTGACTAAAGTCTTGGGCTAGATTATCAAAAAGTCCTGACCAAGTCTCTTGTGACCATATCTCAAATTTATTAGCAAATCCCACGAGCACTACTTCACTTTGAATTCCAGCATAACTTCGAAGCGTTGGCGGAATTAAAAGCCGAGATTGAGCATCAATATCAACCGGATGCCCACCTGAAAGATAAAATCTTTGGAAATTTTGAACTTCCACTTTGAGCTGTGGAAGCTTTGAAATTTTCTTTTCTAATTTGGTCCATTCAGAAAATGGATACGCATCTAGACAGCGCTTACCTTGATATTGGCTATTGGTAATTATCATGCGAGAATCAGTAATAGTGCGTAGTACTTCACGAAAAGATGCTGGAAGTATGAGTCTGAATTTTGGATCAACTTTAACTTCAAAGCGTCCACGAAATTGGGGGGGAACAACACTGCCGATCATCCATGACCTCAAAATTGGGGAAAGCCCATCCTTGGGCTCCGATAGAGGCTTGATGGTCATAGTTCACACTAAAAACCACTTTGCCCCACTTATCTCCACTTTATCGGGTTGATGCCTCTAGCGTCAAGACGGGATTTTTTAATTTTTTTTAATGCTTTCGCATGCTAGCCTGACGTCAGAAATCGGGGAGACACATGCTCGTTAGCTGTCCGCGATGCGGATTTGAGCAACCAAAAGACAAGTTTTGCGCTAAATGCGGGATCGTTATGGACGGTTTTGTTGGGAAAAAACCACCCATCCTATCTCGCATCGCGTCATCAGTCACCTTTTACGGAATTATCATTGGTCTTATCATTGGGAGTTTCATTTTTTTCTACATTTCAGAAAGCAAAGTTACTGAACAAGAATTGGCTGTGCAAACACCTGTCACAAACCCCGTTGTTGCGAATGAAGGAACTCCCACTCGCGAAGTTTCCCCTCTCACCGCTTCTAATTCTAATAATTTGAAAACTCCGCTTCAAAATGCGCGCACGAACTCTGCTCCCAAAGATTTACAAAGAGGGGCTGTACCAAGTGATCTTACTGCGGGGTCTTCTCAAAAAGTTCTAGATGCAACAGCGACAAATCCTGGAGCCCAAGAAGCAAATGTGAACATTGAATTTGCATTATCAAATGCCGATACCCTGGGCCGCTTTCAACAAGATGCGGAAGGAAACCTCGAGATTGGACGTCATTCGATGGCGGTTATTTCTCAATTTAAAACAAAACATGATTCAGTGATACGTGACGGTGGGTTTAAACATATCGCACACGAAACTAGAAATCTTATTTTAGCTCAACCCAGCCTAGTTTTTCGCGGCGGTAAAGAACCAAAATCAAATGAGGCAATTGGTTTTTTTGTTGAGGTAACACCCGTTCGTACTTCAGAACGTGGAACCGAATATAAAGTTTCTGTTAAAAGAAGCCTACCAGAAGTGACAGCCACTGAAGTGCGCGTCGTATCAACAAACTATGATGAAACTGTCACATTGGCCCCACAAGCTGGGATCATCATCGCAGGTCTCTTACCACGAAAAACTATCATTGAAGGCGAAGAAGAATTGTATAAAGCAAATGTTCTCAAAGCCTTACTAGATCCTGCGTTCCAACGAGGTGATGCCGAATTTATCATTCTTATTTATCCACAATTCCAAAACACGCACACACCTTAATTATTGACCAGTTGAATCAAATTTCTTTGTAAGAAAACTTAATTATTTTTATCGAAATACTCTTGTACTTTTCACTCACCGTTCAATACAGTTTTCTCGGGAAAAGAAAAACCGTGCACTTAAGAATTTCAGCCGCACGATAATGGGGGAAACATGAATCGTTCACAAAGAAGTTTTGTTGCAATACTCTGCCTACTTGTTTCATTTTCATCAGTTAGTTGGGGTTGGGGAAGAACAGGTCATGAAGTAGTTGAAGTGGTAGCTGCCCAAATCATGCCAGCTTCACCACTTGCAAGACTCCTCAAAAGTAATCTTACAAATATTCAACAAATCTCTATGGTGCCCGATATCTACTGGAAGCACGGAACAACTCCTCCAAATAAATTAGAAGGTCAATCACACTTTTTTAATTTTGATTTTTATCACCCTCAAGGTGGAGCGCCTCAACTTAATATTTCTTACTACTTAGAAAAATTTGGTAGAGCCGCTATACTAGAACATGGCTCTGCTCCATGGCGAGTTGGCCAACTCACAGGCGTTTTAGTTCGAGCCATGAAACGTCCACAGGTGTCCCCAGATGAAGTTATTCAAATTGCCGCAACACTTGGCCACTACATTGGTGATCTCGGGAACCCCCTACACTGTACTCTAGATTACGATGGCGTCGCAGCCGGTGTTAAAGGCCTTCATTCTTATTTTGAAACCAAAACTATCAATGAATATTTTACGGAAGCACAATTACGTGAACTTGTTACTCAAGCCTCTGTGCCGATGTTTAACTCAATGCCTGATGAAATTTCACCTGTTGAAATAGGCTTAGGCATGGCTATCGCCTCTTATGAAAGTGCTCAGCCACTATTAGCTATGGCTTCAAAACTTAAGTTAACCCCTGAGTTGTCACAGCGTTCAAAACCTTTGATCGTAAAGACACTGGCCACATCTGCTGCCACCTTAGCTAAAGTATGGCATGAGGCCTGGGTTTTAGCCGGTCAACCCGATTTCAATACAGCACACATCGAACGTGTTCAATTTCCTGAGTGGGTGCCTGTAAATTATTTGCGCGCTAACAAGCACTAATCGCAAAAACATTTAGCACATCACTTGACCCAGTTTTGTATTTTGGTTTAGAACAGTTTTAACAACAGCAGTAGCTGACTTTTGCTTACTTGCTTTAATTATGGGGATACATTTGTGAGAGATATGCTTTCGCCAGGCCGGGGGGCTGGGTGGATAGAAGTAATAGTGGGCAGCATGTTTAGCGGTAAAACCGAAGAACTCATTCGTCGTTTGAAAAGAGCTCAAATTGCTAAACAACGAATGCAGGTTTTTAAACCTCGCATTGATAATCGCTATAGCGCTGATCACGTAGCCACTCATTCTGAACAAAGAACGAGTTCACAAGTAGTCGATGACGCTCAAGGAATATTAAATCTTGTCGCCGACAACACGCGCGTAGTTGGAATCGATGAAGCCCAATTTTTTGACATGTCTATCATTGATGTCTGTCAGAAATTGGCAAATCGTGGAGTGCGGGTCATCATTGCTGGTCTCGATACAGACTGGAGAGGTGTTCCGTTTGATCCCGTGCCTCAGTTAATGGCTGTCGCTGAAACTGTCACTAAATGTAATGCCATCTGTATGGTTTGTGGAGGGCTTGCCTCTCGCACCCAGCGCATTAGCAGCTCAACGGCACGTGTAGTTGTAGGCGCCAGTGATTTGTATGAAGCGCGATGTCGCGGATGTTTTGATCCACATTTAAGCGAAGCTAAATCTACTGCTAAAGTTACACCTAAACGAAAACAAAAAAATGTTGATCGTGAGATTGATGCTTGAGGCGTGAAATCGAGCATCATTACGGCGCGAATGTTCATATTCTTCAAGACATATATTTGTCTTCACTGCTCGCTAGACTTTGTCATCCTCAAACCCATCAGCCAACAATTAATGAGTTGGTAAATTTTCTTTACACAAGCCTCATTAAAACTGTTTTAAACCATGAATTTCCATCAATGAAAATTTCTGCACCCACACGCATGACTCAAAAACATGCAAACCAGAATTTAGAAGCTACAGTTCTTGATAATACACAGCGTGTGGTTTGTGTTAATCTTGCTCGAGCAGGAACATATCCAAGTCACATTTGTTACAATACACTTAACTATATTTTAAATCCTGACAACATCAGACAAGATCACGTCATCGCCGCCCGTACCACCGATGATAAAGATCGCGTAACAGGGACAACTTTAAGTGGGTCAAAAATTGGTGGTGATGTTAATAAGTCAGTAGTTTTGTTTCCTGATCCAATGGGCGCTACGGGTGGAACCCTAGTATCAGCACTTGATTTTTACAAAAATAATGTTGTTGGTAAGGCCCAAAAATATATCGCCCTTCACTTAATTATTACTCCTGAATATATTAAACGCCTTCAAAATGCACATCCAGATCTTGTGATCTATGCCGTAAGACTTGATCGTGGTCTTTCAGCAAAAGAAGTACTCAATGAAACACCTGGTAAACGTTGGGCAGAAGAAAAAGGCTTAGATCAAAATGATTACATTGTTCCAGGTGGTGGCGGGTTTGGTGAAATTTTAAACAACTCGTATGTATGAGTAAATATGTCAGATAAACTTAGAATCCTCAAAACTGAAACAGAAATTAAACAGCGCATTTCTGAAATGGGAACTACACTCACAAAAAAATTCAAAGGCCAAGAGCCACTTGCCATTTGTGTTTTGAGTAGTTCATTTATTTTTTTCTCTGATCTTATTAGAGCAATTGATGTTGATTTGAGTTGTGAATTTTTAGGAGTTTCTTCCTATAAAGATAAAAAAGTTTCATCTGGTGAAGTTGAAATTACTTTAGACTTGAGTGTCCCCCTTGAAGGTCGGGATGTGATACTTATTGAAGACATGGTAGACACGGGTCTTACAATGAATTTTTTAATTAAAACGTTAAAAGCCCGCAGGCCAAAATCAATTACAACTGTTGCATTACTTTTAAAACGTGATGCCCTAAAAACAGAATGCACCATAGATCATATTGGTTTTGAAGTGCCTAATGAATTCATTGTCGGTTACGGAATTGATTATGCTGGGCAGTTTAGAAATCTACCTTATCTCGCAGTTCATGAGTGATTTTGATTCTTAATAATTCAAAGGAGATTTACATGAAGTATATTCTCGTCTTACTCGTTTTAGTTTTTTGTCTCCCCACACTTGCCAATCATGATCTCAGTGAAGCTCTAAAAATGTTTAATCAAGGCACGGTTCAAAAACAGGTTTTACTTGTAAAGTATAAAGATTCTATTACCGTTAGGAATATCAATAAAACACTCGCGACAAATATTCCTTACCTCTCAGAAAATGTATTTATTCGTGGTGAAAAAGTTTATCAACAAGAACGACTTGCCCTCAGTTCACGACTAAAACTAACACATTTAGAAAATTATATTTATTTTCATTTAAAAAATATCCCAAGTGCTCAAGAAGCCAGAAATATTCTAAAAAACATTTATGCTCAGTCTATAGTTGAGTTTGCATATTTTGAACCAACTCTTGAAGTTGCAGTAATAAATGAATCACTAGGCCCAATAAGAAGTATTGAGTCAAACATCCCTACTCCTAATTTTGAAGCCGGACAGTTTTATTTAAAACCAGCTCCACTTGGTATTGATGCGTATTACGCATGGACACTTAAAGGCGGAACAGGTACCGGCATCAAAGTTGTCGATGTTGAATTTGGTTGGACCCACAAACATGAAGAATTCAAAGCCCCTTTTTGGACAAATCAAATAAGCGGGTCTCATGCAACTCACGGCACTGCTGTTTTAGGAGTACTTGCTGCTAAAAAGATTAACCAAACTGGAATCGTGGGAATTTCACACGATGTAGAATTCGGAACTGCTGGAATGAAATGGCAAGGAAGTTGGGACAAATGGTTTGTCAGTTTTGCCCGCGCTTTTGATCAAGCCACAGTCACAATGTCGCCAGGACATGTAATGGTTATTGAACTTCAAGGCAATGGCCCAGATAGTAAATATGTTCCTATGGAATATTGGAAGCCAATGTTTGACACCATAAAACTAGCAACAGCTAAAGGAATTCACGTCATAGAAGCTGCCGGAAACGGCGATGCCAATTTAGATGCACCAATTTATCAAAATATTTTTTCAATGAGCGTTCGTGATTCAGGCGCCATTATGGTTGGTGCTGGGGCACCCCCTACACCTGATCAACAACATCTTACGCGCATGTCATTTTCTAACTACGGTGCACGTATCGATGCCATGGGGTATGGTTGGGATGTAGTGACAACCGGCTACGGCGATCTCTTTGGCGGATCAAATTCAGCAAGACAATATACGAAAAAATTCTCAGGTACATCAAGTGCAACACCCATTGTAGCAGGGGCAGTTGCCTCATTGTCAGGCATGGCCAAAATGCAAAATGTGGTTATCACCCCTGAGCAAATGCGAACTGCACTAAGAAAAACAGGAACCCCTCAATTAGGAAACACTCATCAACGCATCGGTAATCTGCCGAATATGAAAGAACTAGTTAAGTATTTTTCTCCAGCTAACTAATTCTTAAATTTATTTTAAAATGTTTTGAAGTTCACTTCTGACAAGATCTTTAATATTTTCATATGACGGATTCGTGCTTGATGAATTTGCAATTAATGGATTCTGTAATGGATTCATATTTAATGCCGATATTTTTGTTGGTATTTCAGGCGCATTAAATTTTGAGGCTGGTCGTTTTTTTAAAAGCTCCTCAACGAGTGCTGCGGGCAATGGCTTAAGGGTTCCCAGCTGTTCTGCAATTTTATGCTGCTGAGCTATATGCTCCACAAGTTCTAATCTCAAATATGTTTGAAGTACGTTTTGACCAACAGTAAATACTCCGTTTCCTGGAACAACACATCCATCGCTCTCAGCCAATGCGCGTGAAAATTCTAAATCAAACATTCCACCTGATTGTTCGCGAGATGGATCTAATGGAGATAAAAATGCAGTGGTAAGAATTTGTCGACCTAGACTCACGATCGCCTCTGGAACAGCGGGTGTACCGATTTGACGCCCGGCTAAGCCGTAACCACTTGCTGTCACAGGGTGTGCATGAACCACACAGGTTACATCTGGGCGCACACGATAAATCGCAAAATGCCATGCGATTTCACCAAAAACCTTATGCTTACCTTCAAGCACATTTCCTTGAGAATCTAAAATAAGTAAATCACTCTCAGTAACATCTGCTTTAGCAAAGCTTGTAGGTGTGGTTAAAAATCGACCATCCGCTAATTTGAAAGAAATATTTCCATCGTGGTTAGCAACAAGTTGACGTCGCTCTAGACGTTTGCAGGCGTCAACTATTTGAGATTTAATTTGACCCAGTTCAGACATGACAATTACTTACTGCGTCACAGCCTTAGAATCAAGCTGAAATAAATCTCCATTATGATAGGGTCTTATACATGTTCTACATCCAAATGCTTTTGTGTACTATTTGGTTTTTCTTTTGCTGTTTTATCACGCTGTTTGTAGCCATCATTCGCTGGCGCCATCCAAGCAATGGTTATTTTTGCTCAGTCTTGTTCACAAATGGCACAAAACTAATCACTGGTTTACGAATTAAAATTCATAATAAAGAACGCCTGCGAGCGACACAACCATGCATTTATTTAGGTAATCATCAAAGTAATGTAGACATACTTGTGCATGCTGATTGTTACCCGCCACGCACTATTGCAATCGGAAAAAAAGAATTACTCTGGATACCGTTATTTGGATTCCTCTTTTATCTTTGTAGAAATATTTTATTAGACAGAAAAGATCACTCCCGTGCAGTAGAAGGGCTTAATCAGGCCAAAGATTATTTAATGAATAAAAATATTTCTATTTATATGTTTCCAGAAGGTACTCGAAATAGGGGCGCAAAAAAATTACTACCCTTTAAAAAAGGGGCATTTCACATGGCCATATTAGCGGGTGTTCCAGTGCTTCCAGTAGTGGCATCTCATATTGATACCCTTGTTGATTTTAAAGCTAAAAAAATTCATCCGGGGACATTTAACGTGGAAGTTCTAGAACCCATACCTACAAAAGGTCTGACGATTGACGATATCGATACCTTAATGCAAACCACTTATGAGCGAATGCAAAGTGCCTATGAACGACTTAAAAGTGAGCGTTTTTCTAATTAAATAGACAAAAAGTTAACAATAACTAGAGGCTTTATATCAAAGGCTTTGCGTAAAATTTTTCGCGCAGCAGATGCTACGGCTTGTTCACGGGTGAATCCATCAGGGTTCTCTGGGTGCCAATTTACAAATGCATGCTCTGCTTCACGCATGATGACTTCTTTTAAACTTTCCATTTTTTTAGCGTTGCCAAGAAAACCTTTTAGATTTACGTGAGGAGTTTTAACTAATTGAGTAGCACGATTTTCAACAAGGCAATCCACAGTGATAATTCCGGCTCTGGCCGCCGCTCGCCTATCTTTTAGAGACGTATCGTCAAAATCTCCTGAGTTATCAAAAAATACCCAATGACGTCCAGTGGGAACGATTTCAGCTAATCGGGCTTCTGATCCGTCAAACTCCCAGACTTGTCCGTTTTCAATTACGTAAGCTCTTTTTGTGGGATCCTTTTTTTTACGTGCTAGATACCCTGATTCATCTGCGGTCTTTGCATGAATCACAAGATGACGATATTCACCGTGAACAGGGATAAAATACTGCGGAGAAACCAGTTTGAGCAGTTCTTCTTGCTCCTCTTTATACGCATGGCCACTGACGTGTACGTTTTTAAGTGACTCATAATGTACGATTGCGCCGAGTTTAAACATTTGATTTACAACCCAAGATATTGCTTTTTCATTTCCGGGAATATTTCTTGAGCTTAAGATAATCACATCGTTTGGTTGAATCTTAAACCAACGATTTTCATTTTTTGAAAGTCTAAGTAAACTTGACCTTGCCTCGCCTTGACTCCCGGTACTTAAAATGAGTACTTCATTTCGATCATAATCATTGATCGCTTCTAATGGTCTTAAAAGCGAAAGCTTGACTGGTAAAAAACCTTCATCAATCGCAATTTGTACATAGCGCTCCATACTCCTACCCGATAGAAATACTTTACGCCCACATTCTGCTGCAATATCCATGAGCTGATGAATTCTGTGCACATTACTCGCAAAAAGTGCAACGACAACGGCTTGAGGTGAATCTTTAATTAATTCAGTGAGATCATCGTTTATCGACGATTCACTGAGTGAATGACCGCATTTTTCACTATTAGTGCTATCAGATAAAAGTAAAAGTGGTTTTTCTTTTTTCAATTCTCCAAGTCTTTTTTTATCACTTGCAGGTCCATCATAGGGTTTTTCGTCAAATTTAAAATCGCCGCTGTGCACGACGAGTCCATGGGGGGTGCGAATTGCAAGAGCAAACGTTTCAAGAGTTGAATGTGTCACATGAATAAATTCAACGTTGAAGACGCCTAAATCATAATTTTCTCCAGCCTTCACATTATAAGTGAGAAGCGATGGCAATACTTTATGCTCTGAACACTTATCTTGAATGAGTCGTGCTGCAAAACGACTGCAATAGATAATCGGAACTTTTACTTTTTTAAGTAAAAATGGAATTGCACCAATATGGTCTTCATGGCCATGTGTTACAACGAGGCCTTTGATTTTTTTTTCATTTGCAATGAGGTAACTAAAATCTGGCAAAACAAGATCAAGCCCTAGCCAAGAAAGATCAGGAAACAAGACTCCGCAATCAATGAGGATGATGTCGTCACCACACTCCAAAACCATAAGATTAAGTCCAATTTCACCTAATCCACCAAGTGGAATTACGCGAAGTGGGGGTGTACTCATTTTTGAGCTCTAATGCGCATTAGGGTTTCATGAACAAATACGTCTACGGCTACATCGTGCTGTTCACCGACGATAAGATCTGCAAATTGTTGTGTGGGCTGAGTGTACTTGAGATGCATCGGTCTTACTGTTTTATAATATTGCTCGATTATGTCATCAAGGTGTCTGTTCCGTGAGGCAATGTCTCTGTGAAGTCTGCGTGTGAAGCGGATATCCGCTTCTACCTTGATGTAAATTTTTAGATCAAGTTGTGATCTAATTTTTTCATCCCAAAGTGTAAGTATGCCTTCGACGATAACAACTTTACATGGCCCCACTCTCATTTTTTTCTTACTCCGCCGAGATAGTGTGAAATCATATATAGGCATATTAATAGATTTTCCACGCTTAAGAAGAGCAAGATGTTTGCGAAATAAATCCCAATCAAAAGCTAAGGGTGAATCAAAGTTCGCCTGATCACCTAAAAAGTTTTCGGAAGGTTGTTTATCTAAATAGTAATTATCCATTTGAACAAGTGAAACTTTTGGAGCTGGTAACCGCTGCATTATCTTTTCTGCAAAGGTTGTTTTTCCTGAACCGGATCCACCGGCAATTCCTATTAAATACATATTAATAATTCGCTATGATTCCTAAGCCAAGAGTTCCGTTCTTATAACTAGCTGGTCTGTCTGGAGCATATACGCGTACACCATTAAGATTAGTTCGACCAGAATTCTGATTGTTATACACATCACTTGATAGAAGGTCTACCTTGACGTCTGCTGTCAGTTTAATTTGAGAATTTATCGAATAGCGAAGTGAAAATGCCGTAGCAATTCGCTCATCGTCGCGCCTTACCGGTAATGAGTAACTTTTATAAAGATAACTCAACCGCGATAAGAGTAGAACCTGATCACCCATAACCCGTGCTAGCCCGATGTATATTTCTTGATCAAGAACGTAATCTGACCAATATGCATTGTTTACAATGTAGTTGTAACCCGCAATCATTTGGTCTCGTCGAGTTACCTGCTCAGTAAAACGGAGATAAAATAGAGGTGACGCAAAACCGCTTCCGGAGGTTTGATATGATCTGAAATGAAATCCAACAGCACAATCAACACTGGAGCGTTCAGTAAGTCTGCCAAGAAAACCTGTTTCTGTAGTGCCGAAAAAATTATTGTTTTTTGGTTCTGCACTAATATTGTTGGGGTCTAATTCAAACGCACCAGTTGTATATTGGGTCATCCCCCCACTTGCTCTCATAAACCAAATTGTTTCAGGCAAAAATGCATTGTTATACTGAACCACTCCATCAATAGTATTATTAGATAAATATGAAGATAAAGGGCCAGTTAAGTTTGGATTGTTAAAATTTTCCGCTGAATACCGCGTTTTTATTTCAACAGATTTTTTTGATTCACTTTTGATCAGCATATTAAAAGATGCGCCGTAATTTGTGCGGTTTATTCTTTTATAATCTTCATTGGCGGCCGGATCACTATGGCTTTTATAATTTCCGTCAACCCGACAAGAAACACCTCCATCTTCATTAATAACCATACTGCCCGCACCGTTATAGTCAAAGTGATCTTGTATCGAATAAGCTAGATACTTTTCATAAAATCCACCCGCAGAACCTTTAAAGTATATAGTTTTAGGTTTTGTTGTCCCATGAATCTCTGGTGATATATGCGATGCAAGATCTGTAATTGCACGGTTATGATCATAAAAGATATTGTACATATATTTTGTCGCAGCATTCACCGATGCTTTAATTAAAGGTTTTTCTTCGTACTCAACGCTTGTGCGCTCAACACTTGCAAGTGATGTTGTTGAATAAATTAAAATTAGTAAAATCAAATATATTTTCATCGATGGGGCTCTGAAGTTGCAGGAAATGGATCTTTCACCTGAATTTCATCTAATTGCCGTGATAACTCAGTAACATCGAGCTCACTACCCGCAAGAGGAATAACAAAGGGCCTTCCTTTGCGATCTGGAACTGAAATAAAACATTCATTGAGTGATGATTGGTAAGAACGAATGCCACCTTGATATTTACTGATCTCCAAAAATTGTCGAGCCATAAGAATATCTGTTATGACAGCTGGGTTGCTAGACACATCATTGCAGATTTTTTGATAAAGTGCCGCGATACCTGTGATTTGCGAAAAACTAGTTTCAAAACATTTTAGTACTTCTTGGTTTTTAAGTCTTCTAGCATCACCCAATTCAACTTCAAAGCGCCTGACAATATCACTATCGGCTACTGCACGTAATCCGCACTCCTTTTTAAAGATAGCGATAACGTCTTTGACAATTTCTTTATCAGCTATATTACGGAACTTGGCCCAAGCCATCTCGTGACTCATAAAAATAAATAATATAGTTAATAACGCTTTATTCAAACTTCTTAGCGTTGTGCAATAGCGGATCATTGATGACTGTCCTTAGCTGCGCTTCCATGGGGTAAAATTGTGGCTCTGCCACATCTGCATTAATTTTTGCTTTTTTAATTAAAAATAATGATTTTGGAGTTTTCTCCAAAATTAATTTTCTCTTTGCCTTCTCAGCTCCAGAAACGGGTAGTGTAATTAACAATGATAAAACTAAAATATATTTCAAGGTGATGCTCCTTTTTCAGGCAAAACTATTTCGGCTGGTTCGCGATTATCTATCGGTATTGTTAATCCAAGCTCAAGCCAACGACTCCAGGTACCGAGTTCTTTTGCGCGACTGAGATATTCACGTGCTTTCAAACCATTGCGTTCCATGCTGTGATAATAAATGCCCACAAGATAACTAGCGTAAGGCACATCTTTAGTGAGTGGTTCAATTTGCACTAAACGTTTTTTCGCAATTTCTTGATTCTTAAAAAGGAGCGCCAAAGAAAACTGAGCCATCAAGATTTCATTTTTACCACGTTCATCTGTCGGTAAATCTGAGATTAGTGCAAGAGCTTCATCTCTTTTTTTCTCTGCAAGGAGTGCATAAGCCATATATATACGAGCCGTAGGCGTGTTAACTTCTTGTCGCTTGAATTCCTCAACAAGGCTTCGCGCTTTATCTAAGAGGTGTAGGCCTAAATCTAAATAGCCTTTTTGAATCTGTAGTGATTCATCGCCATCAGTATTTTTGATTCCTTCGTTCAACGTGATTTGAGCTAGTTCAGGTCTAAATCCTGCTAATAGAAGCTTTACGACAAAAGAGTATGTTGGCGCATACAACGGATCTTGTTCGATCGCTTGCTCTGCTAGTTGCAATGCTCTTTGACCTTGATTTCGTCTCGCAGCGAGATGTGCTAGCCCCATCTTCCAGGCTGCGTAGCTATCATTTTTTAAAGCTGCTTCTAGAATATTTTTAAGCTCATCAGCTTTATTACCGTGATACCCCCCCTCTAAAAGTGCAGCTGCACATGAGGGGTCATTTAACTTTTCAACGCAGATTAATAGGGTTTCTTGAGCTTCTTTGCCGGCGCCAATTTGTGCCAGAGCATGAGCTTTGGCAGTGAAATAATATGTCGCAGGAGCTGTAGTCATTTCTTGTTCTGCAGTAGAAATTACTTCATTCCATTTTTTTTGTTCAAACGCAATTTTGACAACTGAAGATTCTGAAGGCCAACGCACTGTAATGACACTTGGACTTATGCCGCCAGTTGCCATCAGTGGCCAGAGACTTTCCGGGCGATTTAGCGATATTTGGTCTGGTGCCAGACGCTTAAGTTTGTCGAGTGCCAATTGCGTTGCAGGTCGTATAAATGAGTCATCGACGAGTTCAACGACTTTTTTATAAAATCCCACGGCCTTAATTTTTTGTTCAGCAGATTTAAATTTATCAGCTAAATTTTCATGAACAACGCCGGCATCATAAAGCGCCATTGAGATCCAATCCACGTCACCAGTTTTTTGAATAGCTCCGTACATTTGCATCAAAGCTTCGATTTTTGATTCTATGCCCTTCACATTTTTTGCACTTAAGAGTTCATTTCGTAATGGAATTGTTTTTAGATAGAGACAACCATAAAGTGAATGCCTAGACCTTGCTGAAATTGATTTCTCGTAGCGCTTCACTATGAATTCAATAGCTGCGCAATCACGATCAGCGTTACCAGTAATTTTCGCCTGTTCAAAGCGTGATCGAATAAAAAAATCTCGACCATACTTACCTTCACTGTAGCGCTTAAGAATGGCCAACGCTTGCTTTGAGTTTCCAGCTTTTTGATGAAATTCTGCTGCTTGAAACCATAATTCATCATCATTCATGCGCTTAGCGTATTGAGAAAAATCATTTGCTGACTCTGCATACTGATGTAAGCCTGCACGCAATGTTGCCGCATTTAAGAGAGCCTGAGCAGTAAGTGACCCAGTAGGATACTTTTTACTATAAGCTTCAAATTTTTTCGCTGCTTTTTCAAATTGAATTATTGATTCATAATTTGCTGCCAACAAAAACTCAGCCTTAGAGACATACTGACTGCTTGGATACTGTTTTAAAAGTCGCTCAAACATTCTATTACTCGACCTAATTTGTGCTGCACGTTTATAAAGTAATCCTGAGCGAAAAAGTGCATGAGCAGCATCCGACGACTTAGGGTAATAAATTACAAATTGCTCATACGCCTCTGCCGCCTCAGAGGTTTTACCGACATTCTCTAAACGCCAAGCAGATAAGAGTACCGGAGAATCAGCTCGCAAAAGCGGAGCTGATTCAAAAGATTCAGTATCCACACTGTGACTTAAACCAAGAAGTCGATTTTGTGTTTCAACAACTTTTTCCCAATTATTCTCTAAATCATAAGTATGTGAAATAAGCCTAATAGCTTTTGTTGAAACCGACGATGGCTCTTTATCTCTCAACACGAGTTCTAGAGCCTGCCTAGTTTTATCAAATTGATTATGCGTGAAGAATATTTCTGCTGATCGGTACAAAATCTTTTGCCGACGGGCACCTTTATTCACAATGTTGACATAATTTTCTACCGCTTGCAAAAATGCCTTTTCAGATTGAGTCGCAGCACTTGCTGGCATTAACAGACCATTGCTATTTCGCTGAGGAATAATGGGTTTTAACTCTTGCAGAGGAAACCCAACACGCTTAGATTCAGCTAAAACAAATCCATACGCTGCTTCATCTTTGAATTCGTCACTATTCTCATCCAGTGTAACTTCCATATAAGTCGTTGCTGCCTCTGAATAACGACCTGCAAAGTATTGAAGTTCTGCCATTTGAAAATGTGCCTGTGACCGCAATGGACTATATGGATAGCTATCAATGAATCGTCGATAAAACTCGATAGCTGCGCGATAATCAGCGGCAGATTTACTACGCCGAGCTTGCTCCGCATAAAACTCTGCACTTGCTAGAATATGCACTTCATAAAGATCCTGAGATTCAACATTTGTAGGAACATCTGACTTATAGCGCACCCAAAATGTAGAAGAAGGAGAAAGTCCGGTAATAAATCTATTTCGCACTTCTTGTCCGCGCCCTCGAAGTTCTTCAACATCAAAACTTTGAATTACATTATTCATGAATCGAGGACCCACTTTAGCTAAGGGTCTTTGACTTACATAGTTTTGGTAAGTTTTACGGGAACCTTCTTCGTCTTGAATGCGTCGGTATGCTAACGCCAATCTTTCAGTGACTTGAGCATCTAAATCTTCATCAAGTTGAAGGTCAACATTTTTAGCTTTAAGAAATGCCAGATATTCAAAGGCTTCTTCATTCAATGTTCCAGCTTCAGGATCACCAGAGCCTAAACGATTATTTGATATATTGAGAAGATGTAGAAATGTATTTGAAGCTTCTTTTAATTTTCCTTGTACAAAATAAATTGCCCCCTCTTTATAGAAAGCTTTGAGTGTAAAATTATTTTTTGTTGAAGATAAAAATTTATACTGAGGAAGTGCTAGATCGAATTTTTGTGCATCAAAATAATACTCAGCTAATCTCCAACGAACTTCAGGTGCTAATTCAGAAAACCCATGTAAGCGCAGCATACGGTCATAAATCTTTGCTGCCTTGTCATTTTTACCTTCGTCGTAGAGACAATAACCAAGAATATAATGAGCTCTATCACTCAACGGACTGCTAGGAAATCTTCTAAGCAATTCAGCTGAATAGTAAATAACCATTTTATAATTAGGAGCTGGTAATTCGGGGGCTTTTTTTCTATGTCCCGCATTGAATTGATTCAGTTCATTTTCATAATGGCGCATTTTAAGAGTCATATCAAAATTAGCACGATCATAATTAAGCTGTGCTATACGCATCATGAGTGAGTCATCAAGACTATCGATTCCACGCTCTTTTACATAGGCTTCGATTTGAGTGAGAACATCGTTATTACTCGCAGATAAAATTGATTCAATTTTTGTAATTCTATCGTCAAATCTCTCTTTTAGAACTTTCTGACGCCAAAACCTTAATTCATTCTGTGTTTCTTGTAGTGTATTCAAATAGTCAATTGATTCATCTGCATAGAGACCAACTACATCACGCCAAATCCCTTGATAAACCTCAGAACGGTTAACCTCCATTGCATACAATTTGTCATGCATGCCAAGGGCAGAAATAACCAAAACAATAATCAGGGTTAATTTATTCTTCTTCAATTCAATCCCGGCTCTAGGAATTCATCAATGGCCCGTACTGATTGGCCATAATTATCAATAACTTCGTCAAGATTTCTCGCACCTTGTGCTCGACCAAGCCAAATTACTTCAAGGCGCCCCACTTCAGCTTTTAAACTTAAAGTATTCATATTTTGTTCTGCTTTTTTTAAAATCCGCGTGTAACGATTTGCAAAAAGAACCCAAGCATTATTTTGAAGTTTTTCTAATTGTTTTGAATAACCATCATCATTTGCAATATAACTTTGTGCACGGGCCATCCGGCCCAATTCACGGGTTAATCCCATTTGCAAAAAGATATCCCTCTTAAAACCCTCTTTAACTTCAGGGCCAATCCATTCACCGATGAGATCAAGTTGTTTGTTAATAACTGGTGGAATATAGCGTATGTCGCTCCACTCTAAATTTTTGTCGCGAATCATTTGTAACGTTATTTGCACATTAAGATCTGATTTGTTCTGAACTAAGAAACGATCGTAATCATTTTTTAAATCTAAAAATTCATTTACCGCACCCTCTGTTCGCTGCTCTACAAGAGCGAGATAAGCGCTCAGATAACGAGCGCGGTAGTAGACAGTTGGTGTAATTTTCAAATCAATTCCTGCACGATTTTTTGTTTCATAATTCCCGGTGATTACATCTAAAAGAACATGTGCTGATTCAAAACGACGCATTTTAAAAAATACCCATGCTGTTTCATTTAGCGCTTCAGGATAAAAGTAAGACAATGAACTGATGGCTTGAAATTCTTTAATAGCCTCTTCAAATTTATTTTGCATGGTCAAGGCTCTAGCTCGACAAAGATAAAACCGGTCTTCTAATTCAAACTTTTCATATTGCTTAAGATCATTTATTGAAAGTCGTTTAATAGCTTGGGTGGGTTCATTCTTAAGGAGGTCAGAGGTCGCAAGCAAAATCAGTGAAGGCCACCGCAAGTTTGATTTTTCAGGAACTTTTTTAAGGTAAGCTTCAGCAAGGTCGGTATCTTTTTTTTCTAAAAAATTTAGGCCACAAAGATAAGCAGCTTTTGATGTTAATAATGGTTCGTCAGATCTGATAAAGCGATCACACTCGTCACGAATTATTTCAACACTTCCAACAACAAATAGACTTTGCAAATAACCATCAATGCCTAGTTTTCCAAAGTGACGAGGTTTTTGCTTTTCAAGAACTAGGTAAGATCGGTATGCTTTAAAAAAATCACCATAGCCAAGGCTGATCTCAGCATCCTTAGATAAATCTTTAACCGTTGTCGCGTGAACAACAGCAAAAGATAGATAGACTAAAATAAATAAAATTCGAGCGGGCACTCAACCTCCATGTCGAGCTAAAACAACTACTTACCCTCTATTTATCTTAAGTCTTTTGCTGGCTTGGTGCTATAGAATTTGACCTTAACATCGGGACGATCTTTGAACTCTGTGAGTGCCCAACCTTTTTCATACCCGACTACCTGTATGTCGAGTTTTTGACCTTTATCGACTTTAAAAGATTTCTTACTTTGGACTGGGGTTTTGTAGTCGTTGATGTAACTAAAAACGCCGTTGTCATTACCTTGATAAATTATGTCGATAGTTAACTCATGAGCTCCCGGAGTAAGGGGGCCTTTGAATACTCCAGTCTCGCGACCAATGGGTTGTTTCCCCACGTTATCGTCTAGGTAATAGGTATAAATTCTTTCTGAATCGATAGAGTAGCTAAGCGAATAAATTTTGTAACGAGTACTCATTTCATTTACATGGGTGATGCTGACAATAGGAAAAGAAGACTCAATTGCTTCAGATTTAATAAGTTGTCTAAAAAGTTTCATTTGAGTTTTTTTCTCAATTACTTTTTCTTTCAAATCATTGATATTTTCGGTCACCACCTCGGGGTCAGACTTCGATGTTTTGCGAGCAGCCTCTGAGAGTGGAGGAGGAGCTGCCAACGCAGATGACGCAATCAAAAATAAAAATGTAAAAACAAGACTCTTCAACGTTCATCTCCGGTGGGTAGTACCAACTTCTGACCGGGTCTTAAAACACTGTTTCGAGACATATTGTTTGCTTTTAACAATTTTTGAATCGAGACACCCATGTCTTTACTAATACTAGAAAGCGTATCACCCGGTATAACTTTGTAAAGTCCCTGACTGACAGCGATCAGGGCTTTTTGTGGCTCTACATTCTTAAGTGCTGATAAAAACTTTTCGGTATGCCCCTTAGGGATACGGATTTTAAATCCATTTTCAGCGGGAATACGTCTAGCCCCTACAAGAACTGGACGTGTGAAGTATGGATTATACAAACGCGCCCTCTCTACACCATCGTCAGAATCTGTTTTGAATCCGTATGCCAACTCTGGAAATGTCAAAGGTCGAGGTATCTCGATTTCGTCGTAGACTAAAGGCGGGCTAATATCAACCTTGCCAAAATATTTGGCCGCATTTTTTTCAACAACAAGGGCCGCCAAAAAACAAGCGTAGAAATTCTCGCTGGCAAAGCCAAAACGCCGCCCCGTTGAATTCCAAACAATTTCATTTATATCGTCTGACTGTAATTTCTTGGCAATTCTAGATACCCCTTGTGGGCCATGATTGTAACCGGTCAGTGCGAAAGACCAATTTCCAAGCATTCGGTAATTACTTGCAAGCAGTTTTGCTGCCGCCCTTGTAGCGGTCAATGGATCATTACGCAAATCTCTAATGGGATCGATTTTAAGTTTAAATAATTTTCCAGTAGATCTCATGAATTGCCAAATGCCACTAGCCCCAACTCGCGAATATGCATACAGGTTAAATGAACTCTCAACAAATGGAAGTCTTGTGAGTTCGATGGGAACATTTTCTTCACGAAATATTTTTTCCATCTCGCGGATGTAGCGTCCTGAAAAATAAATACCCAATAAGAAACGATCTTTTTGACCCAATTGCATCCGAAGGCGATTGCGAGCAGAGGCTGCAGAGAATTTATTTTTCTCAGTTATAAATCTAAATTTTTTAAAAACAATCTGATCTTCTTCAGAAAGCTTACTTGGATTATCTTGAAGTTTTTGAATGCGTGTTAGTTGTTCACGTATTTTGTTTTTCTCATCTTTGATACGTTTCTTTTTTGCTCTTTCATCACCGTCAAGATCTGAAAAATCTAAAGTCTTATAAACGATATCCATGTATTTTGCGTCATGGAGAAGTGCCTGCTTAGTAGAATATTTTGAATAAATATCAATCCAGAACTCAACTCGTTGACGAAATCCGGGAGGAACATCAAAAATATTTGGTGTCCACCCTAGAACTCCTTCTTGTTTAGAATAATCTGGAGCCGCCCAATATATTCCTGTTTTGTGCTGCTCCTCAAGAGCGATTTGTTTATTAATCTCGCCCGTTAATAATTGATTATCTTCACTTTGTTCTTCTTCAGCCGCAGTTGTGGCCACTGGAGCTTCAGAAAGTTCATGGGGTGATTGAGCCAACACAGAAGTTGTCAGACAACAAAGTAGTAAGACTGAGGTTAAATATTTTTTCATTTCACAAGACTCGCTGCCATATTATCAAAAGTGTTTCGCACATGAGATCCATCAGCTTTTCCATTATACATAAATGCAAATTGCAAAACTCCATTACTACTTCGCCCTGCGTAACCTGAGAGCGCCACAACTCCTGTGAGTAGACCTGTTTTTGCCCTCACCCACCTCTCAGCTTGACCCTTCATACGTCTCTCAAGTGTGCCATCGACTCCTGCGCTGGGAAGACTTTGCACCAATTCAGGGTAAATTCTGAATTGCTGTTGAACCCAACTGAGCAGATCGATGAATTGCAAGGCGGTGAAAGAATTTTTTCGAGAAAACCCTGAGACATTTGCTAAAACAAAATCAGTGCGTTTAAGATTAAGTTCAGTTGAAATAAAATTGCGTACTTGTTCAAGTCCATCTTCCATGCGACCTTGTTTTCCGGTTACTTGAGCTCCTAAACCTTTTGCGAGCATTTCAGCCACAAAATTATTTGAAAATTTATTCACATCAGAAACTAGTTTACTTAACGGAAAACTTGGCTGATCAGTAATGAGTTCGGCCTTAGCTGAAAGCTTCCCTAAAACTACAGAACCTTCAACGTCTATTCCCCGTTCTTTTAAAAATCTTTTGAGATTACTACCAGCATAAAGTGCAGGGTTAGAAATATTCTTATAAATTACTTTCTCAGCAGCACCTTGTGCGATACTTCCAGAAACAGTGATGACGTCTTTACCACCACTGGTTGATCTTGAAGCCTCAACACTTGTTACGCCCTTACTTGTTTTAACTGTGTTTACAAGTGTGATGTAATCATTTTCAGGGTCAATTGTGACTTGCGCTTTTTCACCTTCTTTACGACCAGCGCGTATATAAATATTTGTACTATTCCAATTAAATGAAAGCGCACTCACCGGCGCATCGTAGGCTCGATCATTTCTCTGAGGCTCGCGACCTTCATCAAATTTATCGCTGTCAAAATAAGTGTCATCAACGACGATATTACCGGTTATCTTTTTAATTCCACTACGTGTGAAATCGTTAACGAGCATCCACATTCTCTCTGAAACAAAAGCAGGATCCCCGCCCCCTTTGAGGATAAGATTTCCTTTTAAAATATTTCCAGTTTGCTCACCATCGACATGTAATTGAGTATGAAATTTATAATCGGCCTGCAAGATGTGAAGAACCGCTGAAGTGGTGAAAAGTTTTGTTATTGAAGCCGGTATGAAATGTTTATCGCCATTTATCTCAAATAAAATGTTTTTTTGCCCATCAGACACCGCGATACCGAGATCGGCTTTTTTCAAACCTGACTTATCGACGATTTTATCAAGACGTTCTTTTAAATCACTCTTCCAATCAGCACTCACGACCTGAGTGAACATAACGCATAGCAAGATAATCCATTTCATTTATTGCTCCCTTACCACCACTTAGTGAGATCTAGTAAGTAGAGCCTGAATCGTACTTGATTTCAATGCCGGTGTTGATCACGATAATCATATGAAAGTTTTCACACTCCCATATTTTGCAGGGTTATTTTTTAGTGTATTCATTGCGCTGCATTTACCTGCAATTTCATTTGCACAAAGTGACTCCACAGAAAGAGTTCTAGTTCTCCCACTTGCAGGTTACAGCGATGAACAAGGCCTGGGAGTTGGCGCAAATGCTGCTTGGTTTAACATGCTGGGTTCTGGCTGGAGTTCATCGGCAGCACTTTTTGCATCAACACTCTATTCACAAACTCGTATTGACTACGATGTTTACAATCGAAATTTTTTTGATGTGGTTTATGCAAACGTTGGCGGCTTTTACAATCGAAGTACACGCTCTTTGTTTTATGGTCTCGGAAACAACTCCTCACTCTCAGATGCGTCTCAGTACGCCATCAACGACACTCAAATTTTTGGTCGCGTTGGTGTTAAAATATTTAGCGAAGTTGTCGCAGGCGTGGGCTATAGCCACAGATCCACCGGAATAGATCGTGGTGCGGATCCTAATTTACAACAATTTTTTGATCGCTGGTCTACGAATCCGAGTCTTTCTGGTTCAGTGACAACTGCGACTTCTGTTTTTGCAACTTATGATACACGCACCCCCAATTTGGCTCCACAAAGCGGAAGTTTTGTTTTTACATCCCTTGAACAACTTCAACCTCGGTCAGGTCAAGATCTTCATCAACAACGCTACACATTGCATGGGCAGCATTACCTTCCGATTATGGACAAAGATTTTTTAATATTATTACGCGGTCGTTATGAAAAACAATGGGGCGAAAATATTCCATTTTACCTACAACCCAAGCTTGGTGGTAGTACTTCAATTCGTGCATTAAAAAACAATCGATACATTGATAGTGGGAATATCTTATTTAATATTGAACCGCGCTATACACTTTGGTCGCCAGGCGGAGCCATCTTTGAAAGAATTGAAATCAGCTTTGGCATTGATGCTGGTCGAGTTTTTGATTACGAAAATATACCCCCTAGGCCATGGGATAGTTATCGTATCGGCTACGACATTGGTCTAACTGGAATTCTCGCAGGTGGTATTCCTCTTCGTATAGATCTCGCTCCTGGAGCAGAAGGCACATTGTTTTACGTTCATTTATTTTATCCCTTTTAATAAATTCATAAAATGCCGATTGTATTGTTGAAATGAAAAAACGTGAATGGTTTTTAGTACTATTACCACTTCTTCTAACTTGGTCAGTCGATCGGGTAACGAAGATCTGGGCCTCTGGCCTTACTGGTGTAGATTTTCATGGTCCTCTTGGTTTCATGCTCCACCATAATCATGGAGCAATCTTAGGCCTCTTTAGTGACTTGCCCGGCATGCTCAGAATTGTGAGTCTCTCAACTGGCGGAGCATTTTTACTTTTTCTCTATGGCATTTTGCAATTTTTATTGCCGACAAAATCTATGCTTTTACGCATCGGACTTTCATTTCTCACAGGCGGAATCATTGGTAACGTGACAGATAGAATCATTTGGGGATACGTCGTTGATTTTATTATCATCGGTAGCCCACAAAGATTTTCACCCAATTTTAATCTTGCCGACGCCCTTCAATGGGTTGGATACATTTGCATCGTCATCGCACTCATTGTTGAAGGAAAATCACTCTGGCCCGTTGAAAATCTTCGCAAAAGCTACTGGATCAACACACGCTTTCAAATCAAATATTGCTTAATTCTCATGACATGTGGTTTAGGACTAACATTGATTTTAGGAACCTACAGTTACACTTATCTTAGTGTAACGATCAGCGAACTTCGTGGCCCTAACCCCATCTTAGCTGCGCAGTTTTTAAAGCCCTTCGTCATGACATTTGGAATCGTGAGTTTTACATTTGCATTTGTTCTTTTTGCAGTGGGATTAATTTTGTCACACAGAGCCGCAGGGCCAATGTATGCATTTCAAAGATTCTTAAATGATCATATCGAAGGTAAAAATCCAAAACTTAAACTTAGAATCGGTGATGAATTTATTGAACTTGAAGAACTCGCAAAACGACTTACCGAATCTAAACCTAATCCAAAACCTTCACGGTCAAAAAGCGGTTAAGATAAAATCGCTTCTCAGTATTCTCGCGATGACAATGCCCGACAACGTAATCACCATCACGTGCACGCACAAGGCCTTGAGGTGTTATGCGTCTTGGCTCACCAGGTTGGGTGCCACCTTGATACGTAATTTCTAAAACCCATTGTTTTTCAGAGCCTTCAACTAAAGGCCGAGTTAACTCTTGGGCTAAAAGATCATTCATCGAAAAACGTGACCATTCAAAAGAACCACCTTGAGCTTTTGCTATAAATTCGAGCGTAGAATCTCCACCTAATTTTTCCATGCACTGAAGACAAACCTCTAAACAGGCACGACTATCTTCAAGTGCACGATGGGCTTGCCCCATCTTCACACCCAAAAGTGCAACAAGAGTTGCCAATCGATGATTCTGTGATTTTGGAAATGCCTTAAGTGCCAAGAGACAACTATCGAGCACGATATTATTTGGTAATGGAATTTTTAATTTTTCATATTCAAGAGCGAGAAATCCTAAATCAAACGCAGCATGATGGGCCATTAATACAGAACCTTTTATAAACGCATCAAATTGCAAAAGAACATCTGGCATCAATGGAGCATTAGCCACCATTTCATTTGTGATATGATGAATACGAATAACAGCTTCACCCATCTGGCGATGGGGCTTCACGAGTGATTGAAAAGTATCAATCACTTTTCCATTTTGCCACTTCATGGCAGCAATCTCAACAACCTCAGCTACCAGCGGATACTTGCCCGAGGTCTCAGTGTCAAAACTTATGTACGTGTAATCACGCCAAGGGCGAGTTTGATCCATTATTAATTTTCAAGACCGAAAATAAAAACTTCAGCTTTGCCTTTGTAAGATTGAATTTTTTTGATCAATGCATCTTTTGTTGGGATAAAATTAACCTTTGAACTTAGCTCCCAAATCTTACCACCCATGTATGGTGCTTTTTCACTATCACGGCCGGCTCGCTCTTTAGCAAGACCTGCATTAAGTGTGGCGTCATTGATTTCATCAACGTAATTAAAATTCTCTAAACCTAATTTTACTTTCGTAAAACCAAGAACAGATAAACACTCTGCCGTTGGTAATTCATCAATTGCAGATGTTACGTTTGCACCCGGGTAATCCCCAAGTACAACCACATTTCTTTTTACTCCTGACGATGAATTCTCTCTATCTAAATCTGAGTGCTCAACTGCTGTACCCGTTTGTGTATGAGCCCAGATGCGCTCATAAACCTTACGAAGCATAAATCCTGATTCACTACCTACAGTTTTAAGCATTGCGAGATCACGCCATGCGCCTTCAGCAGTGTGCCTTAAGTCAATATACTCTTGTGTTTCAGGAGTAAAAAAGGGAGTCGTTGTAGTCACAATATGTGTGGCATATAAAACTTGTTTATTACGTGTTCTCATAAAAAAATCAACAGCACGCACTTGATCAACGTTTACGATAACCAAATCATCTGCTGCACTATAGGCGATTATTTGTTTTACATTTTCAGCAATAGCTTGATCCCGGGTGTTAGCTTTAAAGTCACGTAAGTTCTGCGGACCAAAATCTGCATGTGTTGATTTTTTATTATTCGCACCATTTATGTTTTGAAGATTAGGAAACTCGGCACTAAAATATGAGCGATTGCCTGAAGTTAAAATATTATTAACTACTTTAATATTTGGCTGCCATTCAAAAGGAACCTGCGTCTTTTTCATTACTTTTACTGGATTCGTTGATGTGTATTTTTCTTGCCATTGACTCCATGATACTTTGCACAGCTCTTCTGCACTTAATGGAGCTTCTTTAGAGTCACTACCATTTTGAGTTACCACCTCAGATTTAGCATTGGCGTCTTCTTGCTTAAGCGTAAGATCAGGCTTTTTGGCACCTTTAATTAAGGGCGGAAATCTATCTTGACGAGTACAGGCAATAAACAACACCGGAATAAGAATTACAGCAGACAACTTCAAAAACACGTGAGCCTCCAATATAATTAACGTTTCATGTGCTTTAGTGCACGTTCTATTCCCGCCTTTAAAGCTTTTTGATGTGCGTTAGTGCAAATTACGGTGTAAGAATAGCTTGAAGTGGTGCCGGAAAATGTCATTATCTACTAATCTAAAGGAGTCAGAAACGTGCTTCTCAAAGGAAAAAAGGCTCTCATTTTGGGCGTGGCCAACGAACGATCATTAGCTTGGGCCGCGGCTCAACAATTTAAAGCCCAAGGTGCTGAGTTAGCTTTTACTTATCCCAATGATGCAATTAAAAAGCGAGTTCTACCATTAGCCGATGAAATCGGATCAAAACTTACTTTTCAATGTGACGTTGGTTCTGATGAATCAATTAAAAATCTTTTTAGTGAATTAAAAAAATCGTGGCCTCAGTTTGACATTCTCGTTCATTCGGTTGCGTATGCAAACAAAGAAGATCTCGATGGGCGATTCACGACGACCACTCGCGAAGGGTTTCGCATGGCTTTAGATATTTCAGCATACTCACTTATTGCTGTAACTAAAGAGGCCATGCCCCTGATGAATGCCGGCGGTTCGATCATAACCATGACTTACTTAGGCGCTACAAAAGTTGTGCAAAATTATAATGTAATGGGTGTGGCAAAAGCAGCACTTGAAGCAAGTGTTCGATACCTTGCTTGGGATTTAGGTCCACAAAATGTTCGTGTAAATGCAATTTCGGCTGGCCCGGTAAAAACACTTGCCGCTGCCGGCATTCGCGGCTTTAGATCACTACTTGACTCAGTTGGCACTATGAGTGCCATGAAAAGAAATATTTCTGCTGATGAAGTTGGTAAAGCCAGTCTTTATTTAGCCAGTGATTTATCAAGTGGCGTTACAGGTGAAATTCATTTTGTGGATTGTGGATATAATACGGGAGCATTAAGTATTCCAGCAACACCTCAAGCCCCTGCTAATTCTTAGTCGATAAAATTCAAAAGAATGAGCCGCAATTCTTGATACGTCAGTCAATCAGATCCAGATGATTAGCCAAAGCCCAATCAATCTTGCCCATGGTGGAATGGTTGAGTGTATAAGCAACGCATTAGTTAAACAAATTCACTCTTTACTTGTTACAAATGACAAAAAAAGCGATTCCTGACGCACTGCTAACGAAAAAGGTACCCGGTACCGAAATTTAGGCAGCTCTTTTAACTTTTGTTTTCTTATGAGTTTGTTTTTGGATTTCTTGACGTAAAATCGGTGCAAATTCGCCAATCAATCGTGCGGCTGGATGCTTTGAGTGATCGCCAAAAATTTCTGTGGTGAGTAACACCATATTGAGCCAAAATCGTGGATCTTTAATCGCGTCTTCTTCATATTGATTATAATTTTCAAACCAACCTGAAACCCATTGAGCCACCATGTGCTCGGTTTGAGTTTTGATTTCTTTGATCACTTTTCCTAATTGAGCCATTAAATAAATCGGAAGATAAATTCCAAATACAAAAGTACCAGCACCCACAGCGGTCAGAGTTAAAACACTCTGCTCATGGGTTTTAAAATATTCAATCAAAGCAACAATGCCAAACATGATAAAAAAAACGTTCACAGCAAAAAACCCCTGCAAAGCTCGTTTGTACATTAAATATTTTTTAATAATTTGCATTCTGCTCTCCCAAAAATATTCGCGCCAGTATGAAAACTGACAAGCATATATCGACACAATATATTCGGAATTAAGAGAGAATAACTTCAGGAACTAGACCTAGGTCTTAAGACTTTTAAAAATAATAGTTCAGACCCAGAGAGGTTTCATTTGCTTCACGTTGATCCCATAATACTTTACGACCAAGAAACCTCGCCTCCCAATCTTTTGAAAACTGAAATCCCATACCCGCTTGAATATCCGTCATCGCAAGCGCAACTGGTATGCTCGTCGGGCGGTAAGTACCGCGCATGAGAAATTTTAATTTATTGGTTGGAGTTGCAACAAAACCCAATTGGACGCCCGGGCCAAGAGTGTAGCCTCGAGACAAATCAGGATGGGATTGCAACTGCCCCAGCGCTAAAGCAAAAACTAAAATCTTTTTTGTACCAAGATAAAATGCAGGTCCTACACCACCAGTTGTGCCAAAAACGAGGCAACCATTACAATCAAATGACCGAGTAAAACCAAAACTAGCTAAGTACGATAGTCTCTTATTAAGAGGATGCCATGGATTTAATGCAGTCACATTCAAAATGGCTAATTCTTCAAGATATACATTTTTTGCTTGAGAATACCGCAACCTAGTATTCATAGTTTCTAAATCTGTAAAAGGTGAATAACCATCATCAGAATTTAAAAGATCATGAAGACTAAACCTTACTGAAAATTCTTGAATGCTCTCACCATTTCTCCAGGTCTGCGCAAAACCTGAGCGCAAAGTATCGTGCGCCAAATCAGGTCTTGAAGGCATTTCAAATTTTTGCTCAGGTGGCAGCACAGGTAATTGACTTCGCTTTACTAATAATCGACGAGAGAGGTCGGCGTCTGATCCCGCGAGTTGCCCTTGATTTTTAATTTGTAACATAGAGAAATATAAATTTAATGCTTCGGCCACCAGGGGTGATTCAATACTTTCTGGAGATTTCTTTAAATCCAATACATCAAAATAAAGATCATGTTCAGCACTACTCATTAGATCCCATTTGATTTTTTGTTGCCCCGACATCGACATACGGTAATCAACGCTTTCCAAAGCATCGGGTTGCTCTAAAACCACGCGCAATGTATCTATGGGTATCACATATGCAGGAAATCGATTTGTAAGGTTCCACTCTTGTTTTGCAACTTCCAATAAAGATAAAAGTTGATAAGAACAATTATCATCAAAAAAATAATAATCTACTGAAGCGGTACCTAACTCCCAAAGATGATCAATGATGGTATCAACTTCTGATTGTGAAAATTTTAATGTGTATTCAAATAAATCTCTTTGGTCTGCATTATTATATTCCTTAACTTTCACGTAATAAGGGATGACTGAATACCGCCCATCATACATACCCACGAGCCCTTTGAAGGCTTCTAATACAATGTACTAACCATTTGTTTGTGCAGCGAAATTAACAGCATGGTTAAAGAGTGGTAAATCTTTTGTTTCACGACGATTGATTCTTAAAAAAGTATGCCCATACATTGAAGCAGGCGCGCCATTGAAATACGTCGTAAATACTAAAGATACTGAATCACCCTTGATTGTATGACGCCAGTTTTCATATTTTGGACATGATGGATGTAAAAAAGTACGCCCCAATTGCTTTTCAAGAAATCGCATACGAAGCGGATACCAACACTGAGCTGGATACTGATCGGTTCCAAAAGTAATGATCTGACTGGTTTCAAAGGCCTTGACAGCTGCTAGAATTTCGGCGTGAGGATCAGTTTTACCTAGAGGTGAAAAGAAATATTTAGAACTATCAATTTCACTTTTATAGCCGCCAAAGAGCCGAGGCTTATAATGCATAAGCCTTAGCCAATAGCGTGATAAACTTAATTCTTCAATAGTGGGCGCTGCCTCAACCCGAATTACACTTGTTAAAACAAAAAGCCAAACAAGAAAAAACGCGAGTCGTCTTAAATTATCCCGCAACAATGTTTTGACAAGATTGCTTTAAAACGGGATCCCTGCGCAATTCACGTTTGGTTTCGTTGAGAAGTATAACAGGAGTTACTTCTTGATTAGAAATTGACTGATAGGTTTTTCGAGCCATAGAGCGAAATGATGAATAAGCCGTCTGAGGACAACCAACAACATATGCTAAACCATCTAAATATTCACCTTGGCCTTTTGCAACCTGAATAATAAGCTCTTCAAAATTTGAATCAACATATTCCAATTGTTCAGTACCGTTCATTCCAAATCCATCAATGAACAAGTTCCCATCATGCTTACATCCTGATGTGCCGTATGAGATTGATGCGCCACCTGAACTAACCCTGTTCGTACTATTTTCAAACGTTTGACTGGTGATGCCTTTTTTGCCACCGAAAATCTTACTACCTAAACCACAACGATTACCACCAGCAAAACTCTCAAGACTTACTAACAATATTAAAATCAAAAATAAGTATTTCATTTTATACCCCCCTACAGTTAGCCGAGAGCACAGGATCTGTGCCAATTTTTGCTTTGGTTCTTTGAATCAAATCAATAGGGCTAACATGTTGTTGTGGAACAATTTCTTGAAAACTTTTTTGTGATACTTCGCCAAAGTGGGCTCGTACATAACTTGAACAACCCAGTGAGTAAGAAAAACCAGCTAATACTTCACCTTGGCCTTTTGCCATATCTGAAACAATTTCTTCTAGATTTACGCTAGCGAAATGAAGCTGCTGCTCAGATACATTATTAACTATTCCACTATTACTACATCCAGAGGTACCTGTGGTTATTGAGAATGCATCCATACTCAAAGCGTTAGTACTTTCTTCACAAATTTGACTTGATACAGAATTACCCTTCCAAAGCATACTCCCCACACCACATCGATCATTACCCGAATCACCAAAGATAGCACTTGCGGATGCTGAAGCACCCCCAAGACCTAAAGCAAATATTAATACTAAACTCGTAAACAGTGTTTTCACAGTTGCCCCCACCATAAGTTATTATAATTTACCTTAAAAAGTGTAGACGCCCCGTTCTCACTCAGGCAATAGAAAAATCCAGATTTTCAATGGTTACCCCAAGGAAACCCATAAGAAATCACTCGAAATAACCCAAATCTCCCTTGCCAAGCCTGTGCACTGCGCTTATTCTCGCGACAATTAATCCGGGGGGAATAATATGCAAAAGGGAATACTTTCAAAAATACTATTCGTAGCAATCACAATCATCTCAATACAGGCTTCATCAGGCCAACTTTCAAGTGCTGAAAAAATAAGTGATCTCAATCAACTCGTCGCAATAATTAAATCTGGTTACGGACCACTCCAATACAAAGATCAGGTGTTGGGCATTAACATCGATAGACTTGCTAGAAAATACCAGGCCAGAATCCCCCTCACGCAAAGTAATGTCGATTTTTATTATCTTTTAGTGCAATTTGTTGCTGAGTTTAAAGACTCTCACTTCAGCGCTTCACTACCAACAACTCAAGTGGCAACACTTCCAATCACCACTGATTTAGTTGACGGAAAAGTACTCGTTGATCAAGTAAACCGAATGGTTCTTAATCACACAGAGTTTCCCTTTGAACGCGGCGATGAAATAATCGCCGTTAATGGCCTTCCAGTTTCAAGATTATTAGATGTGCTTCAAACTTATTCAAGCGCTGGTTATGCAGCTACTGCTCGTAGGCGAGCCGCTATGATGATCCCCTATAGGCCAGGTTCAAATGTGCCTGTACCCACCGGAGAAATTCGACTTTCATTATTAAAAGAAAATGAATTTATCCCCACAGAAGTACTTCTTAAATGGAATGTTACTGGCGAAGCTGTAGATGAGACAGCCCTTAATATTAATCGTTTTTTAAAAGTTTCACCTTCAAGAAGAGATTTTAATAATATCTCAAGCCAAGACATGTGGACTGAGTTTAAAGATTTTCACGCCGAACGAAGCTTTAGATGCTCAGGCAACACGCGAGCTGCAATACCAAGTAATGCAACAATCATTATGAAGTCACCGTTTGTGGCTTATTACTATCCAACTCTCAAAGGTAATGTGGGATATTTACGAATTCCACATTACTCACCTATGGGCCCTATGGGTGAACCAGAGTTTGGTCTACGGTTTGCCCAATATGAATTTGCAATTTCGGCTTTAGAAAAAAACACCATCGGCCTTGTCATCGATCAAGATCATAATTGCGGAGGTAGGGTTAGCTTCTTGCATCAACTTGTAAGTCTGTTTATGTCTACGACCTTTAAGCCCATGCAGTTTCAACTCTTGGCAAATAAACAAGAGTACTTGTCATTCAAAAGTTGGACTCAAGAGATTAATCAAAATACTTTAGAGTATCAGGGTGTTTTAAATACTTTTGAACTTATTAAAACCAGCTGGCTATCAGGGAGTTTTATGACTCCGTTGACTTCACTTGATGGCTCAACTCAAAATGCACCAAATCATATTCGATATACAAAACCCATTGTTGTTCTTATTGATGAAATGTCAGGTTCGGGTGGAGATGCGTTTCCCGCCATGCTTCAAGGTTTTGGGCGCGCAGTACTCTTAGGCACAAGAACCATGGGTGCCGGTGGACACGTGATGGTACAATCACCACTTAATTTTTCACAAGTTAACTTGCGCATGACAAAATCTTTGTTTTTCAGGCCAGATGGAGTTGCGGTGGAAAATAATGGTGCTGTTCCGAATATCCCTTACACCATTACAAGATCTGATTTTGTGAATGAATATAAAGGGTATCAAGAATTCTATACAGGTAAGCTCTTAGACCTTATCCGCTAAGATTGCGTACCTAAGCCCACTTGCAATCCCTCAATCTGAGGGATATCATTTCTGCATGTTTTCAAAAGCTCCGTCGCTTAAAGAATTCTTAAATCTGGTAAGAGGTTCATACGAGCTAGCGGCGCGTCATGCCTTTAAAGAACCAGAGATGATTTTAGATCAGCCTATTTTGCAAAGAATGCAGCAAATGTTTCCTGAGAAAATGCGATTTACAAAATCGCCAATAGCTAAAAATACAGTAGATTTTAAAAGACCCTGGCCACAACCGTCATTGATGCATCCTGATCGTGACGCTCCCACGGTGTTAACCTTTCCTGATGATGAATCCACTGAATTTGCAGCTAAAATCTTATATCGATATGCAAAACAGATTTGCGTTGATTGGATCGATGCAGCACAAGACACTCTTGCCAATCCAAAATTAGATGTTGTCTCCAATGAAGATTTTTCTTCATATTTCAAAAACACGGTTTATGCGAATTTCTTAAATCCAGTTCTCGATAAAAAAGATGTTGAGATTTTTGGTTCGATAATGACTCCAGATAAAGAATATTTAAAAGTTGATTTTTCTCCCATTGAATTTCTTCAAAACCTTGAAGGTCAGTATTCTACTCCAACGATTTCATTGTATTCAAAAAATAAGTCGGAAATTCAATGTGAAGCGATTTTTATAAATGGACTCTTAGTAAAACCTGAAAATAAAAACGCATGGCAATTGGCAAAATATTTTGTTTTGCAAAATGGATCGATCTCATTAACGATTTTAGCCCACCCACGAGTGCATTTCCCAATGGATACCATCAATGCTGTCACTAAAGCTCTGTTGCCCGAGGGGCATTTGATTTATGAAATTCTCAAGCCACATATGTGGTTAACACTTCCCCTCAATAGACGAGTTCAGTGGTCAGAGCATTCTATAGTGAGCAACCGGCAAGATCTTTGTTACACACCGTTTCCATCAACTGGTGTCAGCAATTATTTTTTTAAATCAATAAGCTTTTGTGGAATTAAGGGAAACTCATCTTATCCAGAATATGTTTATCCGTATAAATTTAATAAAACAGACACAGCTTTTAATCAAAGACTCAAAGCCTATTATGATGTGATTTATGATTTCACTGTAAAAGTTTGTAAAAACATACCACAAGACTCAAATATAAAATTATGGGCCAGTCATATTTCGCAATTGATCAAGGGCTTTCCAAATGAAGATTTGATTTTCAAAAAAGACAATCTGGCGCGTGCATTGGCTTTTTATATTTTTGACGTATCGGTTATGCATGCAGCAGAACATTTTAGTTTCAGTAGCATCCCAGTACGTAAAGCCTCTATGAGACTTCGCGTTCCACCACCAGCAAATCTTGAAATAGCGGCAATTGATTTGAAAAAATTAGCTACCCCAATTGATATTTTCAGACAACTCATGGCACACCGAATGTTCTTTAAACCTAATAATCTAACGCTCCTTAAAGATACGAGCTATGATTTACCACCTGCACTACAGATGTACGTAAAAGAGTTTAAAGACTCACTTAGACGTGTAGACGATCATATTCGTTCTGAGCACTTCATACCTTTGAAAGAAATTTCAGCCAGTATTCAGTATTAATAAGTAACATTGTGCGACTTAAACAATCTTTTTGACATTCGCAGATTTAAATCCATATTTCAGTTATGGCAACGGCGAACTCAAAATCTAACAGTAAACAAAAGTCTTCAGGGGGCAGAAAAATTGCACCCTCAATGATTAGTAGTACTTCGCGCAGAGCTACCTTAGAGGTCCTTCCAGAAAAGCTACCACTTATCCCAGTCAATCAAGCAGTGATCTTTCCTGGCATGATTGTGCCAATGGTCTTGAGTCAAGATCGTCATAAAAACATGATTAGCTTTCTCTTAGATCACAAAGAAAAAGTTACTGACGCTCCGCTTATCGGCGTTATCGCTTTAAAAAATACGATTGATTCTCAAGATGATAAAGAGCTGATGAAATTTGGGGTCGTAGGAAACATTCTGAAAAAAATAAATTTACCTGATGGCAGCCTCTCAATTCTGGTAAATTGCATCAAGCGGTTTGAACTTAAAAGTATATTACAGGCCAAACCCCAAATGATTGGCCTCGTTGAATACTTAGATGACGTTTATTCCAAAGACATTGAAACAGAGGCATTAGCTCGAACTGTTGTTAATCAATTCAAACTAATCAGTCAAGACAACCCACTTATTACCGAAGAGATGCGTTTAGCCATGGTCAATGTTGATGGCCCTGGAAGATTAAGTGATCTGCTCGCAAGTATTCTCATTCGTGATAATGAAACATATGCAGATTTTTTGGGGCAGCTTGATGTGAAAAAACGTCTTGAAAAACTCCTCAATCTTTTGAAAAAAGAGATTGATGTTCATAATTTTCAAACAAAAATTTATAATGAAATAAATCAAAACGTTGGCAAAGCTCAGCGCGATTATTTTCTCAATGAACAAATTAAACTTATTCAAAAAGAACTTGGCCAAAGTGTTGATGAAAAAACAGCAGCTACGACTAAGTTTAAAGAGCGTGTAGCAAAACTTCAATTTTCAGAAGAAGCGCAAAAACGCTTCAACGATGAAATGGAGAAACTTGACACTCTTGCAGAGAATAGCCCGGAGTTTGGCGTCACCTATAATTATCTCGATTGGATGACTTCTTTACCTTGGGGAATATCTGCCACTGAAAACTACGATCTTAAATATGCAAAAAAAATACTTCATCATGATCATTATGGCCTCGACGATATCAAAGAACGCATCTTAGAGTTCATTGCTGTTAAAAAATTAAAGAAAAATTCTAAAGGGAGCATCATTTGTTTCGTTGGCCCTCCCGGAGTCGGTAAAACTTCACTTGGTAAGAGCATCGCTCAAGCTCTCAAGCGTCCGTTTTTTAGATTCAGTGTTGGTGGAATGCACGATGAAGCTGAGATCAAAGGTCACAGAAGAACATACGTAGGGGCAATGCCTGGTAAAATAATTCAAGGCCTCAAACGCACAGGCGTTATTAACCCCGTATTCATGATTGATGAAGTCGATAAACTTGGAAATGATTATCGAGGTGATCCGTCAAGTGCACTTCTTGAAGTTTTAGATCCAGAACAAAACGTTGAATTCAGCGATCACTACTTAGATTTAAGCTTTGATGTGGGCAATGTGCTTTTTATTTGCACGGCCAATCAAACAGATACAATTCCACAACCTTTACTTGATCGGATGGAAGTCATTCAGCTCGCTGGCTATATTCAAGAAGAAAAAATCGCCATTGCAAAAAAACATATTATCCCAAAACAATTAGAAAAAAACGGCCTTACACAAAAGCAATTGAGCTTTAACTCAGACGCGATCAAAGAAATTATTCAAGGTTATGCTCGTGAAGCCGGTGTTCGCGGCCTTGAAAAGTGGATTGAGCGTATCAGCCGAAAACACGCTTATAATATTGCCATGGGAAAATCACGTAATCGTGTGATTAAACCAAGGGATCTAGAAACACTCATTGGCCCTCCCTATTTTACTGATTCAACACAACCACGTATGCGCCCAGGTATGTCCATAGGGCTTGCATGGACACCACTGGGTGGAGAAGCTTTGACAATTGAAAGTGTTGGAGTGAAGAGTAATGACATGAGTTTAAAACTTACCGGTCAACTTGGAAGCGTGATGACTGAAAGTGCAAATCTCTCATGGACGTACGTGAAAAAAGCCTTAAGTGGAAACAAATTTGCTAAAAAATATATCGATGAAAATAGCATTCATTTACATGTGCCTGCAGGGGCAGTCCCAAAAGATGGCCCCAGTGCAGGGATCACCTTAGCCACAAGTCTCTATACACTTGTGACAAATCAAAAAATACGTAAAGGCCTTGCGATGACTGGTGAACTCACACTAACAGGTGCGGTGTTACCCGTTGGGGGAATTCGCGAAAAAATCATCGCTGCAAAACGAAATGATTATAAAGAAATCATCTTACCCCGCTCTAATAAAAGAGATCTTAAAGAAATTCCCTCCAGCATTAAAAAGGGGCTTAAGTTTCATCTCGTGGGCGATATGAGCCAGGTACTTAAAATTGCGCTGAATTAAAATACCCCGCCATACGTCTAGGTTCATCTGTTCATGACAAAACTGAAAAAAGCCGATAATAATGACTGAGGAGCTAATTCTTGAAACAGTCCATCTCTTTTCAATTGCTGAGCTTTCTGACACTCATGGTGGTTGTTTTTCCAACAACTTGTTGGTCAGAGACCAAACCCCAACCTTCAGTAAATGAAAATCCAGTAAGTGTTCAAGTTCATCTAGAACCAACAAAAGTTATGGCTGGTGGCGAAGCCCAAGTGACTGTTGAAATGACCGTTGCCCCCGGGCACCATGCTTATAAAGACATGCTCAAACTTAAGTGGGCAAATGATGAAGGAATCACAATAGGTGACTTTACTGTGAATCCAACTCATATGTTTATTGATCCCGTTACTAAAAAATCACGGGAGGGAATGGAAAACCAAGCCAATATTCGAACCACGATTAAATTTCCTAAATCGTTAGGAATCGGTAAACGTGAAGGTGCTATCAAAGTTACTTATCAAGCCTGTAGCGCAAAATATTGTCTTTTTCCAAAAACTGTAACACTTCCTTTTTCATATGAAGTTGTCGATTCAAAAATTACTGCAACTCAAGATACTGGCCTTGTACAAGATGGTTTTCAAAAAGCTCTAGCACGTGGAAAATTTTGGGTTTATGTTTTTGTTTTCATTGGCGGATTTTTAACTAGCCTCACGCCGTGTATATTTCCGATGATCCCCATTACGATTTCAATTATTGGTGCACGTGCTGCACAAAATAAAAAATCAAGAGCCTTTAGTTTAAGTGTCGCCTACGTTTTAGGCATTGGTTTCACCTACTCAGCACTTGGAGTAGTAGCTGCAACCACAGGAGCCCTTTTTGGAAGTTTATTAAGTAATATTTGGGTTGTTAGTTTTATAGCTCTTGTTTTTATAGCCATGGGTTTAAGCATGCTCGGTTTTTTTGAACTACAAGTACCCGCCATATTAAGAAATAAATTTGGTAATGCACAAACCGGTACCGGTTTGCCAGGGGCATTTGCCGCGGGGCTTTTTGCAGGAATAGTTGCATCACCGTGTATAGGACCCGTACTTGTGAGCATCTTAACTTATGTAGCACAAACAGCAGACGTCACATTTGGATTTACACTGCTATTCACTTTTGCCATGGGAATGGGGATTCTTTTTATTGTACTGGGCACATTTTCAGGGCTCCTTACAAAAATTCCAAAAGCCGGCGGTTGGATGGAATCTACTAAATTCATTTTTGGTCTTACGTTTATCATCATGGCTTTTTATTATTTAGCTCCCATAATTCCATCAAAATTTCTCTACACCCTAGCAGGCAGCTTCTTACTCTTAGGCACAAGTTACTACGGAGCTTTTGCTCCAGCATCTCAAGTTCGTGCCCTACAAATTAAAAAGGGAATCCTACTTGCCATCTATTTTTTTGGGCTTTGTCTTGTAGCTATTGGAGTTTTGCCTTCAAATTTCATAACAACTTCAGTAACTGATTCAATACAAACGCAAAAAAAAACAGGATTAGTATGGCAAAATTATGATGAGAAATTATTTCACCAAGCTAAAAATGAAAATCAGCCAATCATTTTAGATTTCACAGCTGATTGGTGCGTAGCCTGTCATGAATTAGAAGCTCTGACTTATACAGATGCAACGGTTATTAAAGAGGGGGAAGTTTTCAAAAGATTTAAAATTGATGCCACACATTCAGACCAACCTATTGTCGAAGAGTTAAAGAAAAAATACAAAGTGGTAGGTTTGCCAACGATAATTTTTATTAATACTCAAGGTCAGGTTTTAAATGATATTACTGTAACGGGCTTTGTAAATGCGCGAGAGTTCTTAGTGCGAATGGCAAAAACTATTAATTCAACTTCTAAATAATTAAAGTCTTTTTAATTTTTCAATATGCCGACGAGCATCATCAATCATTTCTTGTTGTTTATTTAATTGCAGACTTTGATTCTCTATAACTCGCTGTGCCTGTGTGAGCCGAAGTTCAAACGACTGCACAATCTGATTATGGCGTTCTAAAAAAGATTCTATTTTTGATTCACTTATCTGCTTTTCTTTAAGTCTACCTGATACAAAAGCCAGTCGATCTTGAACTTCATGTACAATTTGTTTAAGGCGCTCATCAATCTGACCGACCTTTTGTGCTGTTTTATCCATACGAAGATTAACAGATTTTACCCATTCTTCATTTTGGTATTTTGTTTTATTAAGTGTTTCCATCACTTCTTCATTTGTGGGGCCACCAGAGTAAGTACTTTCAAATAAAGGCAGTGGCTCTAGAATTTTACTAGACTCAAAAGGGGTTACTGCTTCGCCAAAAATGCCTGGATTCATCTGCCTACTCATGTGGATAACTAGATCATCTCAAAGACTGATCGGCAAGAGTCAAAATCATGAAATGAGTACTGGACAATGCCCCCCGGTAGTTTCTATTGTCATTAGATATGGTCAAAACCGCTGCGGATTTAGTGTCTTTCATATTGGGCTCACTTAAAGACGAAGAAGCTGGACGCGTCGGGCTATATCATTACCTCAAAAATTTCAGTCAACCACAAGATCCAGTAACACCAGATCTACTTAATCAGTTTTTTGCCGACTGCCTTCAACTTCCCCACTGGCAAGAAAAAAAGACAGAACTTTACACAGACATACATGATCTCCTTCAAAGATTTTTCTCTCAAGTCGGTGCCTCTTTCATGCTCGATCAACTCTGGAATTTACCGCGTCTACAATTACTCATGGTCACGCAAATTGAAAATCTCTACATCACTGTCAGAAATTATGAGCAAAGTTTTTTAAAAGAAGGTGAAAACTTACGGCTCATACCTGAGGGTGATAATCGCATCGTAGCAATTAGAAAAAATGCGCAAAGCAATGTTGCAGTTAGAACTTATAATAATTTAGTACGCATTCAAGGAAGCTCAATTTTACCCTTAGGCCCTGATCAAGAATTACACTACGATGCTGGGCTTGAATTACTCCCGCAACATATTCAAAAGCTCAAGCCCGCACCTCATAGCCAAGTTCGCTTTTTAGTTCACCCAAGTGGTGTGGAGGCACAATTTATTTCGGGCTTCGCCTTCAGACAAAGCCAAGTGATTAAGATTACGGCAATCAGCCAAGAACCAAGGATTTTTTACCCTCTTAAAAGATTAGAAAGATTTTACGTCCACCGGCCAAGTGATCCGTATTACATGGAACTCATCACCACCCTTGATCGTGCCATTCACGCTGTACGCACCCACACTCAAGGCACTGAAACCTTTGTCCGCCAAGCGTTTGAAGGTGGACAGATCGCCTTTGATCAGATATTCCCTGACGATAAAGCGCTCTACATGCGACTTAAAGAATTGGCAAAACTCATGTCTGGTCACGCTGGGCAAGTGAGCCTGTAGTTAGTAGTTAAAGGATAGTATTTTCATGAGCAGTCAGAATCTCGTTAGACTTCAAAAATATATTTCAGAATGCGGAATCGCCAGTCGCCGAAAAGCAGAAGAAATGATTTCCCAAGGCGAAGTAACTGTTAACGGGAAAATCATCCGTGAAATGGGCTTTAAAGTAATTCCCGGAAAAGACGCTGTTAAAGTTAATGGTAAACTTTTACGAACACCCACACATCCAACATACATCGCGCTCTATAAACCAGCCGGTGTGGTCACAACATTGAATGACCCCGAAGGTCGCCCCACAATTAAAGATCTTTTGATCGGTGTTAAAGATCGCGTGTTTCCAGTAGGTCGACTTGATTTTGATAGCGAAGGTCTTCTCATCGTCACTAACGATGGTGAATATGCACAAGCCGTTTCACATCCAAAAAAGAAAATTCGCAAAGTTTACAAAGTGAAGGTCAAAGGAAAGCCCCAAGAAAAACACATTGAACGACTAAAAATGGGCGTCACACTTGCAGAAGGTAAAGCCAAAGCCTCACATATTGAACGCATCAGATCTGGTGATCAGTATGACTGGTACAAAGTAGTTCTTGTTGAAGGAAAAAACAGACAAGTACGACGCATGTTTGAAAAAATTGGCTTTGACGTATTAAAACTTCAACGTGTTGCAATTGGAAGATTAACCCTTGGAAGTCTTGATCGTGGACAATTTCGCATGCTCACCAAAGAACAGGCGGAACTAGCTCTTAAAGATTAAGGCCCTGTGCCACTTTTTTGTAACTGATCAAATTCTGATGGGTCAGTTGTTGGCCAACCGTTTCCACCTTTATTCACATCGACAGCTTCTGGAGGCGTTGCTTTTGGATTAGCACCGGTGCCTACACCCGTTGGTTTCTCGTCATCCGCTTTGTAAGGCCATCCTGCATAGGGTGTGGGATTTAGCTTTGCTTCTTCTTTTTGTTTTGCTTCAGCCTCTTTCATTTCACGATAGAGTTTACTGTACTCGGGATACTCTTGGCGAAACTCAACCCAGCGACTAGCGATATCGCCCTCAAAAATCTTACGCTCATCTTTAATACTTTCTTCAAAATCTTGGCGTTCATCGCGCAAATCACTGTTAAATCTTTCACGCTCAGTGCTTTGATCACTTATAAAATCACTACGACGCTCACCCTTAGGTTTATGGCTGAAGAAATCATCGCGCGCTTCTTTTTGTTTTTCTTGAAATTCTTTTCTCTTCTTAGCTTTTTGCTTTTGAAAGTCTGCACGTTGTCGCTGATGTTTTTTATCCATGGCTTCACGAGCTTTTCTAATCTCGTCGCTAAAGCGCGAGCGTAAATCTTCTGGCGCCATCTTTTGTTGCTTCCACCGCTTAAGAGTCGCTGCGATACGATCATTTGATTTTTTTACTTCTTCGGGAATATCTTTACGCAATTCATCTAGATTTTCTTTGTCACTTTTAATACTGACTTCATTTTCGATTTCTTCAGAAGTTGCCGCTTTTTCAGGACCAGAGGTTGAACAACCCAAGCTCAATAAGCAGGTCGCTACGACAAAGGCCAAGATGAGGAAAAATTTTCCCGTCCAGATTTTCATACTTTAAGTCTAACCCACACACAACAAGGTGCAAGAAAATTAGATCACAGGCAAAATAGAAGTATATGATACGCAATTTTCCAAGGCATTCTCACTCAAGAAAGCTCAAGCGCTGGCGTACCCAGATGGTTATCGTGCGCCGCTTTCAATACCGTTATGCGGTTTTTCTCGCATCATTCGGCGCAGCACTGGCTATTATCATTGGTGGGCTTACTCTTTATTTATTGAATCATAATTACGACTTATTTATGAAGGCCGAACTTCTCACCGCCCCTCAACTTGTGGATAACTTAGGCCGTGAGTTAAAACTCGCAAACGAAATCTTAGTGACAGCCCTCATTGGATTTATTTTAGTTATGGGCGGCATTGGCGTTAGATTTTCTCATCGCATTGTGGTTCCGATTTATCTCATTCAAGAAAAAATGCGCGAGATCTGTCGTGGGAATTTCTTTAGCGCTAAAGTAAGCATTCGAAAAAATGATGAGTTTCAAGAATTTGCTGAGACTTATAATTACTTAGTAGAATCAATGCGCACCCAATTAAAATCAGACTTACTGCGATTAGAAAAATTAAAACCTGATGAGCATAATAGAGACGCCGTACATACTTGGGAATGTTTGGTTCGTGAAAAAGAAGCCCAACTTAACGGCCAGGACTCCGCCGCACCTGATCCAACTGCCTCTTCACGTCACGCGTCTTAATATCAGCACGCTTATCGTGGTCTTTTTTACCTTTTACTAATGCAATTTCAACTTTAGCTTTACCCTCTTTGAAGTACACTTTTAAAGGCACCATGGTGTAACCACGCTCTTTCATCTGAGCGATAATTTTATCAATCTCATTACGATTCAAGAGAAGTTTTCGATCTCGTTCAATTTCATGATTGTTGTAGCTTGAAGCTGTGTATTTACTGATATGACATTTCGTAAGCCATAGTTCTGTTTTTTTAAACACCACGTATGAGTCTTTAAGTTGCACCTGTGAATTACGAAGACTCTTAACTTCACTCCCCGTAAGCGCCATTCCAGCCTCGTATTTTTCAATGACATGGTAGTCATGAAAGGCTTTTTTGTTGTTGGCTACGATCTTAATGCTCATAGGCCTAGGTTATGCCAGAAATACCAGGGAAATGCCACGTGTTCAGTCGGGCTGTCAGATATTTCAGCCCGCTGGGGCTCCATTACTCACAATAATCACATGGCGAATTGAATTCTTCATGTCAAAATGCTACAGCATTTGCACAATCAAGAACACGGGAGATAAAATGAAACACCCTAATGCAGCACTTTTAGAAAAACTCTATGCCGATTATTCAAAAGGCGATATGCAAGCAGTACTTAATGCATGTGCCGAAAAAATGACTTTTCAAGTACCGGGCAAAAGTAAATTAGCCGGTAAATTCACAAAAGTTAATTTTGTTTCAGGTTTTATCGAGCCATTGAAGGAACTTTCAGGCGGAACTCTTAAAACTGAAGTACATGACATTTTGGCAGGTGATCAACACGTGGTAGTATTAGTGAGCCAACATGTGACCCGTAAAAACGAAACAGTACAATTACGATCTGCTCATGTTTGGCGCTTTGAAAACGCAAAGCCTGTAGCTTGGTACGAATATCCTCGTGATTTGTATCAGTTTGACACAACTTGGAGTTAAGACAGAATTACTTCGCCAAACCTAAAGAAACGATCGTCTTAAACGCCTCATCAACTGAATAATCTGTAGCAATTGCTTTTGAAGCAGGAACATAAACGTAAAAACCAGAAGTAGGATTTGGTGTTGTGGGGATATAAACACTAATGAGTTTCTCAGGCATTAATTTTTGAACTGGCTCAGGCACATTCTCTGAGGTGACAAAACCTAATGACCAAACAGTTGGGCTCGGATAATTAATTAAAACGACTCGACCAAAATTTTTATTTTGATCACCTAGTAAAGTTTCAAAAACCTGTTTAGTACTTGAGTAAAGTCCACCTATTACAGGCAATCGGCCGATTAGATCACCAGTGCCTTGAATGATGTATTTTCCAATAACATTTTTACCGATAAATCCTGCGAGTAAAATAACAAGTACTGCGATGATGACACCTAAACCAGGGATATGCCCTGGCAGCCAACGTGCAGTTTGAAGGGCATCATCTGTACCCTCAATAACAGCTTTTACAATTATGACACTGATGAGTAACGGGCCTAAGACCAAAAGGCCTGTGAAAAAATAGGTTTTAAAAATATTTTTAATGCTATTGATCATAGAAATTTTATCTCACTTCAAAAATAATTTTTTTTAAAACTCAGCGGTTGCAGTGAGCGCATAACCGTAAATCATGCCACCGATTTTATATCCGGGCGCTCCAATAAAAGTACTCACCGTTTTTCGCACATCTTTAGGTACTAAGTAATGGGCAAAGCCACACAAATCTAATTGTAAGGGGTTATCTAAAAAACCAACGTCAAATGATTTTCCAGCACCCAAGAAGCCCTGGTGTTTATCAGTATCAAGAGCATTGTTCTCGCCACTTTGATCTGGTACCGGCGTTGGCAAAAAAGCATATCCCAATCTTAAATCAAAATTTTCAAATCGGTGCTCATAACCAGAATGTAAAGTGATAATGTCATTATACTTCATAGGTGGTAACACCTGACGAAAGCTTCCAGTGAAGGTTGTGAATTGTAGAACCATAGCCGTACCTTCATAGCCTCCCCACTTTTCCCAATTTGCAGAGAAAGAAATACTATCGCTCTCATCTTTACGACTCACAGCTAAAATAAATGTTTCAGGGTCATAATAAAGAGTGTTTTTTCCCGTCATAATTAAATCTGCTGGAGCTAGCAAACTAATAGTGTTTGTGAAATCAACTTTGCTACGGGATTCTTGCTTAGCTAGATAACTTAAACCAAACTTCCATGGATTCTCTTTTGGATTTTCACCGGGAATAAAAATCATACCAGCTGTTGGAGCTAAACCAGGCGTGATTTCCATTTTAATACGTGCTGAAGAATTTCCACCTGCTATGAGTCGTGTTCGCGCTGATGTCCCCTGAACCAAATAGGCGTTCACACCCACACCAAGGGCAAACCGATCTGAAAATTTTGTGGCCAGTGAAAATCCAGAGGTTAATCTTTGGCTGTCAGACAAATACATCACGTATTGAGGTAAATAAGCATCTTGAGTATCAACGAGCATAAGATTTTGTACAGGTGCAGATAATGTGGCACCCAGATGAAATGGACGCTCAGACTTAGATAACGGAGATTGCAAACCCAAAGTGAGTGAAAACACATCGGGTACGTTTGTACTTACGTCACTCACTTGATTTGAAGCGCCACCAAGATCTGTTCGATCAACGAGAACTTGTTTAATCGGTTCAAAACGATGTACGGCACCTTGAAGACCCATTGAAAAAAGTGGCTTGGTTTGGAATGCCATCAACGCCGGATTATACGCTTGAGAGAATGCATCCGTTGGTAGGGATGCAGTAGAATTTCCAAGTGCTATGTTTCGAGCACCATAACCGTATTGATTCCAAAGACTGGCATTGGCTTGAGAAGTAAAACTTAAAAAAATTAACAATGCTGCAAATTGATTCATCAAAACCCCTTCTTACTCGCTTAAAGCCTTAAACAAATCGGTAAATCGCGCAATATCTAATTCTTGTGCACGCGTGTCAGTACTCAGCCCCATCGAATCATAAACAGCCTTAATTTTTTCTTTTGGATACCAAGAAGACAAATTCGTACTGAGTTTTTTACGCCTTTGCGCAAAACACGCTTTAATAAATTTTAGAAATTTCTCACGATCAAAACTAGGTTGTTTCCAAGTAAATCTTAAAACGCGACTACCCACATTGGGCACAGGAAAAAAATCTTGAGGCCCCGCATCAATAACTTTTGTTATGTTCCAAGCAGTTTGTGCCATTACCGAGAGCATTCCATAATCATCAGCGTGAAAATCTGCTGCAATACGCTCAGCTACTTCTTTTTGAAACATGAGAATCATATCTTGAAAAACCATTTCATTAAGGCTGCTTAATTCAACAACCAATGAAGCCGCAACAGAATAGGGAAGATTACTCACAATCACAGAAGGTTTTAAAAGCTCAAGAGTTTGCCAGTCAATTTTGAGAGCATCTTTGTGGATAATTTCTAATTCAGGAAATTTTGCATGCCAATACTTAACCATTCCTGCGTCGAGTTCAACCAACGTTGTTTTCCATGGGCCCGGTAAAAGTTCATCAGTTAAAGCCCCCATGCCTGGGCCAAGTTCAAGCACAGATTGCGGATTACAACTTTTCACTTCATCAATAAGTGCTGTGCAAATTTTAGGATTTAGTAAAAAATTTTGACCAAGTTTTTTTAGTGGCTGTATTCCAGCCTGAGCAAGTCTTTTATCAAGTTCTTGTTTTGTATGCATCAGACCAACTCCGAAACTTTCATAAATGCCTCAGGGCTTAAACTCAAATCACTGCGCTCTCCATTTTGCAAACGCCTAAGCCCTACAATACCGATCATCGCTGCATTATCTGTGCAATATTTTAAAGGTGGAATTAATAAATCAACACCCGCCTGTTTTGCCCATTCAAAAGCTTGGTTTCTTAATCGCGAATTAGCACTCACGCCGCCAGTGACCACTGCACGTTTGGACTTTGTTTTTTCAACAGCTCTCTTTAGTTTTGATAATAAAACTTCAACAATCGCCTCTTGGTAACTGGCACAGAGATCTGCCTTTATTGATTTTGATAACCCATCGGCATTGAGTACATTTTGTTCTTTTACTATTTTTTCAATCATTACTGCACCTGCAGTTTTTAAACCCGAAAAACTAAAACTCAATTCTTTGTTTTTCATCAAAGGCCGAGGAAATTCAAAAGCTTTGTTATTACCCTCTTTTGCCAAATGATCCACTCTATGCCCTGCCGGATACCCCAAGCCCAATATTTTTCCAAATTTATCAAAGGCTTCACCCGCAGCATCGTCAAGTGTTCTGCCAAGTAAGGTGTATTTACCAAGATTTTTCACATGATGTAAACTCGTATGCCCACCACTCACACAAAGACCCACAAATGGATAATCAAAATTTTCAGAAGGAGCATAGTCTTCATTTTTTAATAACGGCGCATGTAGATGCCCCTCTAAATGGTTCACTCCAATTAATGGAAGATCATGAAGATAAGCGAGACTTTTTGCCGTTGTTACGCCAATAAGCAGTGAACCAATAAGCCCAGGCTTTGAAGTGACAGCGATACCGTCGATATCAGACCAACTAGTTTTTGTTTCTGTTAACACCTGATCAAGCAGTGGCAAAATTCTTAATGTGTGATTACGACAGGCAAGCTCAGGAATAACACCACCATAGGGTGCATGCACATCATCTTGATTTTGACTTTTCATACTAACAACAAACTCATCGGCATTTACCAATGCCACAGACGTGTCATCACAACTGGTTTCGATGGCCAGAATGAGTTTAAATTGTTTATCAAGCTTTGTCATTTCAACTGCAGAAGCCTGTATTTTGCTTTTTTGGCTGATGGGGTTCCTGGATACATATCTATGGTCTCTTTATAAAATTCTTTAGCATCTTTTTTAAGACCCATTTCTGAAAAGCAAACACCAATTTTATAGGTTGCCTCAGATGCTTTGGGGCCTTTTGGAAATTTCTCACGATACGCTTGATATTTCACAATAGATCTTTTGAATTCTTTCGCAGCTAAAAGCGCATCGGCTTCTGAAAAAATATCGATTTCAGATTTTTTAACATCTTTTACAACTGGTTGAGAACTTGGCACAGAGCCTGAGGCCGCCCCCGCATTAATTGCGGCAATTAACCGTTGTTCTGTGGCATCTAAATGCTGTTCTAGTAATTTCATTTTTTCATTTTGAGCATCAATTGTTTTTTTAAGATTATCGATTTCATGTTTATGTGATTGCTGAGATGTTTGTTGATTGTGATCTAAAGTATCTACTCGCCCTGCTACAACACGAAGATCATTTTGCAAATCACTGTATCGCATTTCATGATCAGCTTTAGATCTTTGAATATTTGCTACTGAGTCTTTAAGCTGCTTTTCTTCTTCTTGTTTTTTGACATCTTTACGGGTCATCATCATGTCGCAACCTGTAAGCCCAATACCTATTAGTACAAATAGTGCGATTTTTTTCACAGAGCTTCGTCTCCTGATTTTTGACGCTGAATATGGGCAGCATTTTCAGCCTTTTCAGCATAAAGGCGTGCCTGGATAAACTCATCTACAGCTTCATTATATGACTGATCTTGATAGGCCTGAACACCACGACGGTATGATTCTTCAGCCTTATGATAATAACCGGGGGCGTAACGAGCAGATTCTCCTTCTCGCGCAGCCATAAATGCTTCACGCGCGAGAACATATTCCATGCTGGGTCTTTTATGAGCACATCCCACAAGCATGAATAGCAAAATAAATGGGAGGAGCTTATTTGCCCGAAACGACAAAGTTTGCCCTTCGGTTTTTGCGATCTGCACCATCGTTTTCACCGTGGTCTAAAGGCTTTTCTTTTCCGTAGCTAATTGTAGCTAATCTTGAATCAGGAATACCGAGATTTTGCATATATGACTTCACGGTTTTTGCACGACGTTCACCTAATGCTAGATTGTACTCGATGGATCCATGACGATCACAGTGACCTTCGATCTGAACGGTTGTGTTTTCGTGAGATTTCATCCATTCAGCATTTTTTTGTGCAAGGCTTCGGCCTTCTTCTGAAAGACTCGATTTATCGTAATCAAAAGTTATTGTGTAAAGACCAGAGATGTTGCCGCTGTCACTTCCTGAGGCATCAAAGGTCATGTCTTTACTTTGAATATTTGTATCTTGAGCACCAGCTGCATTTGGGTCTGGTACTACTTCTTCAGGCAATTTCTCTTTACCTTTACAGCCAAACACCATCATAGATGCTACACATAGTATCAGTATTCTTTTGGTCATATTTTAAATCTCCTTAGTGAAGGCTCGTACTTAAATAAGTTCAATTGATTACTAATCCTACCTCTGACAGCTGCGAAGTCAATTATTTGTGATTGTTCAATGTCACTGATTATGCTTTTGTTACCCCTATGCTCAATATAAAAACCAAACATTTACTCTGCGCATCAATATTTTTCATTTCTCTCGCGGCGGGTGCTCAGTCTTCGTTACCCATTGACCCCCATCGACGATGGCGTATACTTGAGACCGAGCATTTTGAGATCATTTACGATGAGAATAATAAAAAAGTAGCTGAAGACTTCGCAGCTGAAGCAGAAAGAGCCGAAACTCTTCTACAACCGATTTTAAAAACCCCAATGCCAAGTAAAGTTCCATTAGTGGTAGCCGATGTCACTGATGATTCTAATGGTTCAGCCACTGGTATTCCAAGGCCCACCATCATTATTTATCCAGTAATGCCGTCAGTAACAGACCCAACTGGAGAATATTTCAGTTGGAATCGTGAAGTCGTAACTCATGAATACACTCATATTCTAAATTTTGAACCAACATCAGGTGTAATGGGAGTTTTACGTTTTATTTACGGCAGCATCATCAAACCCGGAATGTTTTTACCCCGCTGGTACACTGAAGGCCTAGCTGTTGAAATGGAAAGCCGTTTCACACCTGTTGGCAGAGGGCGAAGTCATTACTACACAGCCTTTGTGCGCTCTCAAGTAGAAGAAAAAACCTGGGGTCGAGAAAATATTTCTCGCATCAATTCAACAAGCATTCCAGCTTGGCCGCGAGGGCAAAGACCTTATTCTTACGGTTACTTTCTCATGCATGAGTTAGGTGAACTCGCTAACAACTCGGGCTCAAAAGATAGTATCTACAGTGTTCTAAATCATCGTTATGGTCGACGCTTTCCGTGGTTTCTCAATGCCCCAGTAGAAGAATATTTTGGAATGGACTACTCAAGTCTTCTCTCAAAAACATATGACTCTTTAGAAGCCAAAGCACAAACACAACTGCAAACACTTCAAAATGGTAAAGCCCAAAACGGACAACTACTTCCACAAGATGGTTACTTTAATTTTGGAGCTCAGATTTCTCCTGATAAATTAAAAATGGCCGCCATCGTTTCCCAGGTCAATGATGACCCGAGTATTCGCATCTGGACTCGAGGCTCAACCAAAGAACCCTTTACACTTAAACAAGACATTCCTAAGCCCCTTACGAATAATAAAAATATTCATCAGCTCAGCTGGCGCAGTGATTCAGTACACTTAATTTATGATCACAGTGATACTTGGGAGCACTTTAATCAGTACAGTGACCTCTACGAAATCAATTATCAAACTGAAGACGAAAAACGCCTCACCTACGGTAAGCGTGCTCGCGAAGCTACTGTGCTTAACGATGGAACACTTGTTTACGTCTCAGTGAGTTCAACCAACACAAAACTCATGCATGCGCAAAAAGACGGCGAGAACCCACAAGATCTTTATTCACCCCCTTTTGGTCACCGCGTTTCATCACCCAGACCCTATCAAGACGGAGTTATTTATTCTCATCGAGACGACAAGGGCCGTGAGTGGATCGAGGCTGTTTCATTGACCACAAAAAAAATTCGCAAACTCACAAGCGTTGAAAAAACCGGTCAAATGCATGTGACACCCATTGCTGACCCACAAGTGCCTAAAGGATTTTATTTTGCGGGAAGTGACACTGGCGTCATGAACATATACCGCGGTGATGAAAGTAAATGGAAAGCAATCACCAATGTTACAACTTATATTACCGCGCCAACTATAGACGTAGAAAATCAACAAGTGATCTACTCACGCCTCACTGCTGAGGGCTTTAAACTTGAAGCTGGAAGTCTAATCGGAAATTCAAATCCAGCAGCTATTGGCCCGCTTCAGAAATATCCAGATGCCGATGAAAACCACGCTGCACCTGCAAAAATTATCGACGATGATAAATACAATGGCTTAAGTTATTTATTTCCGCAGTATTGGATTCCCTTTGTGTACTTCGTACCTGGCGGGGCGATTTTTGACATTTCAACATCAGGTTCTGACCCATTAAATCATCATCAATACTCAATTGGTGCGGGCTATGACACCCGCCCCGGTCAAGGCCGACAAGAATTTATTTATTCTAATTCAAGTCTTGGCTTTTTCATCGACACAGGTTTTGCAAATGACCATGTTTACCTTGCAGGTGCCAATACTACTCAGCATGTAATGTCAGGAAGTTTGTCGACTCGACATTTTCTCTTACCCAATTCAAATAAATGGATGATCGGCCCAAGCGTTACATACAAACAAACTAATTATTATAATCTTTTATTTACAGAATTTGGCCCTGGAATTGATTTGTATTACAACAATATCTCAGCTGCAAAAGATTATCAGATCAGCCCTGAATCGGGTGAAAAATTCTCCATCGGTTATGATTACTATTTGCCCGGTTGGGGAAACACTGCTTATCCGAATGTACACGGAACTGGATCATTATTTTTAGCAGGTGGTTTTTTGCCCGAGCATCATGTCGTGTTTTTAAAAGCTGCAGCTTGGATTTCCCCTGAGCATAATACGATTCTCGTAGGGCATCAACAAGCTGGAGGGGAATACGCAGGAACTCTTTTTAGTTCTCCGTATATGGTTCGCGGTTACCCCGTCGGAGAATTCATCGGTTCGACTATTTATACTGGAACTTTTGAATATCGATTTCCACTTTCATATCAGTACACAGGCTCTGATACGTTTCCATTATTTATTAATAAATGGCATGGAGCCCTTCTCGCCGACGCAGCAACTCTTCATGGCGGATATTACGATGATAACTTCACCCCCGGTAGACTCATGGCCACAAAACTAGGAACGTTTTATATGGGCAGCGGCGCTGAAGTACGAGCAGACACCACACTTTTTTATGGCGTTCCTGTGACCTTTCGCTTTGGTGTTTATTATGGTCACACCGAAAAAGCCTTTGGTGGAGTAAGTTATTTTATCGGACTAGGTTCTGTTCAGTAAGCCGGATATTTATCTCCTAAATTCCTTAAAACATATTTGATGGGTATTTCTTCTTTGCATTGAACACATGCATGTTCAATCAAGGCTCAATTGTGAGTCAAAAAAGGAGAAAATCATGAACGGACTTAATAAAGTAATTATAGTTGGAACCCTGGGTGCTGACCCCGGAAATTTCACAAGCCGTGACGGCAAACCCTACACTGCGTTGTCTCTTGCAACAAATCGTTATTGGAAAACAAAAGAAGGTGTTACTGAACGACGAACAGACTGGCACCGCGTTTCTGTTTGGGGAAAAAAGGCACTCCTCTGCCAGGAGTATCTTAAAAAAGGCGCTTCAGTTTGTGTTGAGGGTTTTCTTTCAAGTTATGAGGTGGAAGAAGAAGGTAAAAAACGCTGGCAAACAGGAATCTCTGCCGATGAAGTTCACTTTTTAAGCAAAAAAACCGCAGAAACGGCGCATTAATTATTTTTCACCGGTGCCATGGATGGCACTTGGTGATTTGTCTTCAAAAACCCCCTCAAAAGACAGTATTGACATTCAACGGATAATTTGGAGAGAATGATACCACATGTCATGTTGCGTGAACAAAGTGGGGGTTTATGAAAAATTTAGAATGGATTCAAAATCTTGTAGAATCTGAACAACGGATGGAAGAAACGGGCATCATCGATTTGTCCTCTATTCCTGATGAAACCCGCGATCTTCAAGCAAAGACAAATGAATTTCTAAAACAAATAAAAGAAGCCTTCATTGAATATTCAACCGCATTTAACAACATGAAAAACTCAACCATCGGTGGTGTAAAAATCTATGGAATTTCAAACACGGTTGCTGACTTTATGTTGTTTAGAAACGGCTACAAACTTCTCTTTTCAGCAATAGAAGCCGGACGCATTGCAATGACATTACAAGCACAATCTACACAGTTTATTCCCATTCCAGGTCATGCCCAAACACCCGCTAATGATGAATATCTCGAGGCAAAATATGGCCCCTTTGGAGAACTCACTTGGGCCTATCGTGGCACACATGTGAACCCAGAGTATCTTGTTCGTTACTATCTCTCTCGGTTTGTTCGCGAAAGTGCGAAGTAAAACCGAAAGAATTCTGTCTAATTTTTAGACACTAAAATTCTCAAAAAATTTTAATTATTTATGCAAGAGTCCTAAGGTCTGACCCACCTTTTGCCGAGAAGAAGTTATCAAGAAGACTTCAAGGTGAAAGTGCGCAAGATGAGTAAAGCCAGACAAAAATTTACAAAGATCTTGCTGATGGCCGTGAGTGCTTTAGGCATAAGCTCTACCGCACTTTTAATCACTGATCCTCCTCCACCAGAAATACAAAATGCTGATATTTTTTCTACAAATGGCTCAACACTTCGAACAATTGCCAGTGTAGACACCACACCTGAATATGAAACTTTATTTGATTTTACATGTGGTGATAATACTAAAGAACTAGAGACATTCAGCCCAAGGTTTCGGCTCAAAGGTGAAAATTGTGCTGTTGAAGATAGTCAACCGATCACTACACAAATTCGCAATAAAACAAATGGATATGTGGCCACTGTGTTTCACCGAGCGCCACTGAATTTTACAACTGACTATATTAATCTCAAAGAAGGCAAAAACGAGATTGATGTACGTTTTGAAACCAACAAAGGCACTGTAGAAAAAAGTCTCACAGTCACCCGTCTACCCGCTTCTGCTAAAAAACATAACTAAAACCAACTAGACTCAAAGATTCTCGATTTTGATCAATGATATCTCTCTTTTCAGTTACGCGCACAGTTTGTGAGACATTCACAGACATCCTAGGTGTTAAAGTTTTACCAAGTAACAATCGCAAAGCCCGATCATAAATTCGAAAACCGATTTCACCTATAAGCGATGAAGTGAGGGGTCGATAAGTGTGCACGTCAATTTCTCGTGGAGATGTGGGTGTAAGTGATGCGGGGTCCATGTTTATTCCGATGATCACAGGCGAGATAGGATTTGTAACCGTTGCTGTAAAGAAATTTCCCACAAAACTATATTGCATATCTAAACGAGTTGTTTCAGTAACAGCTACTTTAAAATTACTGATAGCTTGCTTCACTTCATAGACATGCCTAAATTGAGGTTCAGTTTTAAGAATATTTTCAGTATGAAATTCAACTAAACGTTTGACCATGTACTGTGCGAAGTCTCTTCGCTGCTGATCTTTTTGTGTCGTCGTAAGCCCTGTTGGCGTTTGATAATACCCCTGTTTATTGATGAGGTAATAATTTTCTTCTTGTTCAGTTCGTCCAAATTCATCGCGATATCGAGACTGAAACTCTTCAGTTAAAGTATCGTTAAAGATTTTTCGGTGCAAAGTTGGACCTCGAAGAGAGATTGGTTTTTCCATGAGATACATTTCTTGGGGGTCGAGTGGCACTTCTTCGGCCACGTTGTCGGTATAACCAGGTAGTGCCCCAAAAGAATTCATGTCAGCTTTTGCCATTTGGTTAAAGCCTAGACCCATGATAATTAGAATGCTCGCAAGCACTTGATACTTCTTCACATAGAGAGATTATTGCAATCCATAGACTATCCCTAGATCCAGCATATTGCAGGTCGCGGTATTCAAATTTCACAACTCAAGCAAATGCCCATTGAATTAGTGTAAGTTTCGTGTTTTCAATAACTTAAGATGATTATCGTGTATACATATCCGCTGACGTTTTAGGGCGCTGGGGAGGCACTGAAATGCATAAAACTCATAATCAAGGGGGCAAACCATGTCAGGCCAAGACGCATCGACACTATTTAGGTTTAGAGCTCTACAGACAATGGAACTAAAGCTACGCACTGATCTGCATTTAACACGAAAGATCTGGCATATCAGCGGTATTGTCATGATGGCCATATTCATGTCTCAACTCTCAGCTCGTGACGGGCTTTTTTATCTCTCTATCGCAGGTCTAGTTATTATTCCCTTTGATATTCTCAGACTCAAACGCCCCGACCTGAATCATCGCATAGTTAGTTTCTTTAAAATAATCATCCGTATTGAAGAAGTGGGAACCATCACGGGAACTTCATTTTTAATAGTCGGAACATTTTTAGTTCTACTGTTGTTTCCTAAACCAGTCGCCGTACTTTCAATGCTTCTTTTGGCTTTTGGAGACCCCGCTTCAAGCACTTTTGGTGTGTTATTTGGAAAAGACAAAATCTGGGGTAGAAAAAGCCTGCAAGGTTCTCTTGCTTGCTTCACCGTTTGCACACTAGTTTGCGCCACCTATTTTATTAGTAATAACATTATGGTTGAACGGGTGATTTTAGTAAGTATTTTAGGGGGCTTAATCGGAGCCTTGAGTGAACTCATTCAATTTAAAAAAATTGATGACAATCTCACCTTCCCACTTTTCGCAGGTTTAGGCCTCTGGAGCCTTTTTGCCGTCTTTGGTGGCTTTCAATAATAAAGTAAAAAACTTGAGTTATGGTTAAGAAAAGCATAGCTAATGAGGCATGAATAATCCCCCATCAGTTACTGAAATTATAAAACTCTTGCGTAAAGAAGCGCCTACTGAATTGCCTAATGCTCTCTTAGCTCAAGAGGCTAGAAAAATTCAAAAAAACAAACTTAAACTAGGCCCCCTTGTATTTAATAATCTACCAACATCCCGACGATCAGTGATTAACGGTACAGGTATTTTACTTCACACAAATCTAGGCCGAGCACCTTTAGGTCAAGCAGTCATTGATCGAATTAATAATGTATTAGCCGGTTACACCAACCTTGAAATGGATTTACAAACCGGCGAGCGCGGAGGCAGAACAGCTTATCTTGACGTTTTATTTGAATGCCTCAATCAGAAATATAAACCAGTTTGGGTGAATAATAATGCCGCCGCAGTGCTACTTTGTTTAAGTACACTCAAAAAAACTACAGGTCTCACACGTATGATTATTTCTCGAGGAGAACTTGTAGAAATTGGTGGCGGATTTAGAGTTCCTGAAATTATGAAAGAAGCTGGCTTTGACCTTATCGAAGTTGGCACCACCAATAAAACAAGACTTGAAGATTATAAAAATGCATTAAGTGAAGCACCAGGTGTAATTTGCTGCGTTCATCCGAGCAATTTTGTGATGCAGGGGTTTGTTGAATCTGTAGAGCCAAAAAACCTAATACCGCTATGTTCAGAATTTAAAGTTCCACTGCTTTACGATGCCGGCACACTCGATGCCGATGAAATTCGAAAATTACCTGATGGCTTTGATTTTGTAAGTATCAGCACAGATAAAACATTGGGTGGCCCCCAAGGTGGGCTTATCATGGCAAAACCAGATGTTTATAAATCACTCTTAAAAAATCCGCTGTACCGAGCTCTCAGATTAGACAAACTTTCACTTACAGCCCTAGAAGTTACGTTTGAAGCCCATGCTGATAAAACAGATCGTTTAGTGCTTCCTATTTCTCAAATGCTAAATACTAATTTAAAAACACTTCAAGAACGCGTACGTGAAATGATGAAACTTCCGCTTCAAAATTTCAAATTAGTTGAAGCCTTTTGCCAATCAAGTTGGGGTGGTGGTGCACTGCCTGGACAAACGTGGGAGTCAGTAGGCATTTCAATAATTCCAATTAAAAAAGCCAATGACCAGCATCAGAAAATTACCACATACTTACGTCAAAATAACCCTTCGGTTTTAGCTTCTATTGTAAATGGCGAGGTCACGATTAACTTGACCACAGTCTTAAGTCACCAATTAGAAGCCGTAAAAAAGGCCATACGTAATCTTGACATTAAACTATTTATGGTCTGAATTGCTGATAGTATAATATTAAGTAAATAGGAGAATCGATTTGGTTACACCCAAGATTAAAAGACTAAAAATGCTGCAACGTCGAAATGGAGACGTCTCTGAACGTCGAGGTATGCACATCTATATTCTTCCAAACCTATTCACAACCGGAAACATGTTCTGCGGTTTTCTCTCAATGATTAAATCACTTGAAGGTGATTTTTTATTAGCCGCATATTTTATTGTCGCAGCTGCAGTTTTTGACGCTCTTGATGGGCGTGTCGCAAGATTTACCCAAGCTACAAGTAAATTTGGAATGGAATATGATTCTCTTTCCGATCTTATCAGTTTTGGCGTGGCTCCTGCATTTTTGATGTATCTCTGGGCACTAAGACCCTTTGAAAGAATTGGTTATCTCGCAGCATTCATGTACATGGCTTGCACAGCACTTAGACTTGCACGCTTTAATGTTCAAGCCGCTAGTGTCGAGAAAAAATTCTTCCAAGGACTCCCAAGCCCGATGGCTGGTGGAATCGTCGCCACATCAGTGACGGCTGCATATGCAACGGGCTTTGATCCACTTGGAAATATTTATGCACTTTCGATGACAGCACTTTTAGGTTTTGTAATGGTCAGTAACTTTAGGTATCGCAGCTTTAAAGAATTAGATTTTAGACACAGAAAACCTTTCTTCGGTTTGATAATTGGACTTTGCATACTGATTTTTATTGCGATCAAGCCTGAAGTTCATTTATTTATTGCCTTTATTAGTTATGCCGTTTTAGGCGCAGTACTGGGTGTTTTATCTCCCGCCAGACGCAAGATTTCTCAAGTCATTGTAGCCGAAAGTGCTCGCCGTCACGGACTCAGTCAAGAGGCACTCGAAGATGGTCCTAAAGAATAAAATCAATGTTGCTGTCGTCGGCGCCACTGGTATCGTCGGAAAAGAATTCATTCAGATACTTCAAGAGCGAAAATTTCCAGTTGGAGAACTCAAACTTTTTGCTTCAGGTAATAGCGCTGGTGACACCATCGACTTTGCTGGCAAAGCTCATACTATTTATGAACTCAGCATTGGCTGCTTTAAAGGCAGTGATGTAGCTTTTTTCTCAGCTGGAGCAAATATCTCTGAAGAATGGGCACCCATCGCCGTAAAAGAGGGCGCATTTGTTGTTGATAACTCATCAGCATTTCGCATGCATAAAAACACAGCCCTGGTAGTGCCAGAAGTGAACAGCGATAAAATTCCGCCACTCTCACAGCCTGCAATCATTGCAAACCCGAATTGCTCAACTATTCAATTGGTCGTGACCTTAAAGCCACTATCAGACGCTTACGGTTTAAAAAGTGTGACTGTTGCAACATATCAATCAGTGAGTGGTGCAGGAAAAGCCGGAATCGAAGAGCTCTCAAAACAAACAGCAAAACTATTAAATGGTGACAGTGCGAGTAAACCTGAAGTTTTCGCACACAACATTGCTTTTAATAATCTTCCTCATATCGATAAATTTGATGAATCAGGTTTCACCCTTGAAGAAAAAAAGATTATGGATGAAACACGTAAAATCATGAATCTTCCAGATCTTGATATTTCAGCAACAGCTGTTCGCACACCCACATTTAATGGCCACAGTGAGGCTGTGTGGTGTGAGATTGAAAAAGTTGTAAGTCGTGATGAAATCGTAAAACTTTTAAGCGCAGCTGTTGGTGTAAAGGTTCTAGATGACCCTTCAAAAAATATTTACCCACAAAACTGCGATGCCTCCGGAAAAGACGAAGTATTTGTGGGTCGCATACGTTGTGATCTCAAAAACCCAAAGCGTTGGTTAATGTGGATCGTATCTGACAACGTGCGCAAAGGTGCGGCACTTAACGGTATTCAAATCGCTGAAAAACTATTTGAACTGAAACCCTAGACAGTACAAATCCTTGATATTTAAGCTCCCCCATGAAAGCATTTGGACATGCGCTTTCAACAATGGGTTGTTGTATTTATTTTAAGTTTTTGGTCTCAACTCACATTTGCGACTATGACCATTACCACCAGCGGCGCATCAGGCACCGGTGATATCACAGGTACAACTGGAACTACTTTTTGGTACAGTAATATCAATGCCGCAGGAACTCTTGATGCCTTTACCGGTGGCGCAAATTGTTCACCTACAAGAAACCCTAACTGTAAAAATCCAACTGATCGAATCACTATTTCAGTTACTAGTACTGTAACTTCTAGTGGTGGTAAAATTTATTTAGGTTACAATGCTACTGCCCCGGCAGTTGGAACAGCCATAGCAGGACTCACCACAATCGCAGCTTCACAAAGCTATACAGCTAGTACTGCGGTGAGCTTCACACCTACAGTTAGCGACATTTGCTCAAATACCGGAGCTGTAGTCGATAACAATTGTGTGAGTGCGGCATATCCTAAGACAGTTATTTTTTATGCTGTAGCTGATGCAAATAATAGTGGCAGTATTGAAGCAGGTGAAGATTTTGCAACAATTACGATGAAAGTAAAATCGTCAATCACACAAGAATTCTCATCGGCAACAACTCCAACAGGGCTTTATCAATTTGTATCTTTTCCGGGTGACAAAAAAGTACATTTCAAAAATATCGTTGCAGTCGTAACGTTTCCCAATATTGAAAACGGAATAAAAAATGTGCGCTTTTACTACACCACAGGGCCAAATTGCGATATGTCTACAGTTGCATCTGTAGATGCCTTTGCAAGGGTTGGCCTTACTTCCACCAACTTAGAAACCACAGTTGATGTTACAACAGCAGCACTTGGAACTTATTTTCTAAAACCCCTTGAGAACGACATTACATATTATTTTAAAGTAGCCCTTAGAGATTACGCCGGAAATATCGGTTATCTTACTCCTGTTGGTGAAAACTCATGTGGTCATTCAGCAAAGCCAAGTGAAGTCGTAGGGCTTCTCTCTGAAAAAATGAATTGTTTTATTGCAACTGCGGCCTTTGGCTCACCCATGGCACCTCAAGTTGAAATTTTAAGAAATTTTCGCGGTGCTTATTTGATGAAATCAAAAACAGGTCGAACCCTTGTTAGATGGTATTATAAAAATTCTCCAGCATGGGCACGAGCAATTGAAAAACGCCCCAATGTAAAAGCCTTTGTTCGCGTAGCGCTCACACCACTTGTTGGATTTAGTTATTTATCACTTAAATTTGGCGCTGCTAACGCATCGATGTTTGCAGTTACACTCCTTTTACTTCCCTTTTTAATTTATCGACTCAAAAAGGCGGGTCAAAGGTGAAAATACTTTTCGTAACTACTTTTATCTTCTCCACTTTATTTTTCTGTGTTTCAGCAAGCGCACAAGATGAAGACTCAAACACTAAAGTAGATGTGAATCGCGATTTAGCACTTCCACCCACTGGCAGATCTGCAAGTGATGATCTTGTTGATTTATCAAAAATCAATCGAGACAATGATGAAATCTCATCTAAAGACGCTCAGAAAAGAAAAACCCCAGCAGAGAATGAAAGTACATTACGCCTTGTACCCTTTGGCGCAAGCGATGACGAAGAACTCAAACTTGAGCAAAAACTTAAAAAGGGAGTTCATCTTTATAAAACAAAACCCAGCCCACTTACTCGTAGTGCCGGCATTAGGGTTGGCCCTTACACTCCCACAAATCTCTCAGGCGATACTGCAGGTGTAACCTTTCAAAATGTTTACCCAACAGCTACTCCATTTTTAATCGGTCTTGATTATGAATTTTTACTTTTTCAAAAAATCGGTAAAATTGGAATTCGCCCAGCACTTGCATTTATCACAGCCTCCGGACAAGGCCGCTTTAAAAACGCCCCAACACTTCAGGCTGAAGAAATCGTAAGTCTTTATGCATTCCCAGCAAGTATTTCAGGAGTTTATCATCTTCAGTTTTGGGATAACCAACCTTTGGTTCCCTTTGGTGAAGCAGGGGGAGATTACATAGGATTTATGGAATACCGACCTGATAAAGAAAAATTTGCAGACGCCACACGCTATGGTGGTGCACCGGCTTGGCATTGGGCTGCGGGCTTACAACTTCAATTAGATTTCCTCAATCGTGAAGGACTCTGGCAATTAGACTCAGAATACGGTATTAACCACATCTACTTAGTAGGAGCTGTGCGACAGATCATTGGTCTGGATAGCACATTTAATTTTTCAGCTCTTGTCTATGAAGGTGGCTTTTTATTTGAATTTTGAAGAATTAAAACTCCGCGCTCCTTTTGGTAAAGTCAAACTCACCATTGAATACGACGGAACAAACTATTTCGGCTGGCAACGTCAAGCGCCCGAGATTCCATCTATTCAAGGCTTTATGGAAAATGCCGTTGAAAAACTTTATGGGCAAAAAATTACTATCTTCGGAGCCGGCCGTACCGACGCAGGTGTGCACGCACTAAATCAAATCGCTCATTTTATTCCTACACGTGACCCTCATTCATATAATTTTGTGCATGCTTTTCAATCACTTCTACCCACTGACATTGTTGTGAAAAAAGCGGAATCTGTTCCCGTTAACTTTCACGCACAAACATCAGCAGTTGATAAAACATATATTTATAAAATCTGGAACGAACCAATTCCCAGCGCTATCAGATCTAAGCGCTCACTCTTTATTCGAAAACCACTGGACATCGCAAAATTAAATAAAGCCGCACAATATTTTGTGGGCACACATGACTTTGCAGCACTTAGAACCTTAGGAAGTGCGGCAAAAACAACTGTGCGTACTGTAAACTGGGTGAAGTTCACAAAAAACGAAGACTTTGTTGAATTTCAAATCAATGGAAATGGATTTTTAAAACAAATGGTGCGAAATATCGTTGGCACTCTTTTACAAATAGAACTTAACGACAGACATCCCGACAGCATCCCTGAACTTATCGCAACCCGCAATCGCCAATTCGCCGGCCCAACTGTTGAACCCCAGGGTCTTTATCTTAAAGAAGTGACGTACCCCATAGAACTCAAAGGCACGTCACTTTAACTTCAGTAATTCTGGTGCAGCTGATCCGAAAAGAAAAACCTCAAACGAAACCCAGCGTTGATATTATGTAACTTGCTTTTGTATCAGCTTTAATGACAATCTCTCTGTATGGAAAAAGAAATTAAAGACCCTGAAGTTAAAACACCTCCCGATGAATTTTCTAAAACGGCAGCCGCCGCAAAACTTAGCGGGACCTATAACGAAACGGCGGGTTTCTTCAAACGAAAATTTGGCAATCTAACTGATGATACCCAACTTAAAGAAGACGGTCGCAATCAGCAACTACTAGGTAAGATTCATCACTTTGTTGGAACTATCAGAAGTGTTCGAGAAGCGGCTGTTGGAAAACTTAATACCACTCGCATCGACTCTCAAGCCATCTGCCGTAAACATGGCGGGAAGTTTCTGGATCTCGCATCAGAGTTTGTAAATGATATAAAAAAATTATTGTTAAAATAGTTTCGTCACAAACTCGGAGGATTTATGAAAAATATTTTCTTAGGTGCTTTGGTATGTTTTGTTGCGACTCAAGCTCAAGCTTTTGATTTCAACGTCATCGGGTTTTCAAAAATTCAAAAAACCACTCAAGGCAATGTGTATCACTACAGTAACATCAGCTCAAAAACTGAAGTCATCAACGGCAAGTCTGTTTTTGGCTCGGCAAACGGCGATGAATGTGCACAAGCGCATAATCCTAACTGTCGCGCACCCATCAACATGATACGTCTTACAGCGACTAATCTTTTGCCGTTCGTTCGATGGCCGCACATAATAGTCGCCCCCACTCAAGTGGTGTACGGTTCATCCATTAGTCAATTTGGATCAATGTCTTTTGACTCTCAATGGGGAAATCAAGTTAGTTTCAAAAAACCATTCACGGCAATTTGTGCAACTGCTGCTCAAAATGGAGTAGCCATAAATAGTTCATGTGAACCCCTTAAACGTGGCGATATGGTGAAATTTACAGTGAGCATCATTGACGATCGGAATAACGACGGAATCTACGATTTTAATGACGCAATCAAAAGCTTCCCGATTGTTATTAACTCCACCATTGTGGCCCAATCCTGCCCCTGTGATGGATCAGGCCTCTATTACTACGAGCTGAAAGCTCAGAACAAAGCCATTATGCTTAATAAAATACAAACCCAATCTGGCTTTCCTGGGCTTACCCAAGTTGGTATCAAAACTGTTCGCTTTTATTATGTAAAAGGCCCTGAAGAGTTCGACGCCGAACTCTTTGAAAGCATTAATATGAAATCTTCATACTTTGATATTCCAGTTGATCAAACCACTGGAAATTTAAGTACTTACGTTATTAATAAGGGGATTGAAAAAGGAGTTCGTTATTATTTCAGAGTGGCCCTGGTGGATAATTCAGGAAACATTGGATATCTCGCCGACACCCAAGATGCTAATCCCACTCACACCGCCTATATTTCTCCTTAATAATAATCTGGGCTTTGTGTACCGAGCCTTGACAAGCCGGCGCAACCCCTGTAGAAATCGCCTTTACACCAACACTAATTTTTTGAGGATTTCATGAAAACCTACAACGCAAAACCAGGCGAAATTGAACAGCAGTGGCATATCATTGACGCCTCTGGCAAAATTTTGGGCCGTCTCTCAACTGAGATTGCAAATATTCTGCGCGGCAAACACCGCCCCACATTTACACCCCACGTTGATACCGGCGACTTTGTTGTTGTTATCAATGCTGAAAAAATCGAAATGACTGGCAATAAATGGAAGACAAAAAATTACTACCGTCACTCTGAGTGGTTCGGTGGTTTGAAAACCATGTCTGCTGAACAAATGAGAGATCATCAACCTGAGTTCATCATTCGTGAAGCCGTAAAGGGAATGCTTCCTAAAAATAAACTTGCGCGTAACATGATCACTAAATTAAAAGTTTACGCAGGTCCTGAGCATCCACATAAAGCTCAAAAGCCAGAAGCCTTAACACCTTCAGAGCCAGGACTCATAGGGAGAATAAATTAAGATGGCATCAAAAGAACAAATTTTCTACGCAACCGGCCGACGCAAAACAAGCACAGCACGTGTATTCTTAAAGCCCGGCAAAGGTGAAATCACAGTAAACGCACAACCTTTTGAAAAGTACCTACAACGCAAAACTGGTCAAATGATTATGCAACAGCCATTAGATCTCACTGCCAACACTGGCAAGTTTGATATTAATGTAACTGTAGCCGGTGGTGGTGAAGCCAGCCAAGCTGGAGCCATTCGTCACGGTATTGCCCGCGCACTTCTCGCATTTAATATTGAGTTGCGCCCTGTTTTGAAAAAAGCGGGATTCTTAACACGCGATCCACGTATGAAAGAGCGTAAAAAATACGGTCAACGTGGTGCTCGTGCGCGCTATCAATACAGCAAGCGCTAAGATTAAATTCGAATACAACAGCTTCGCCAGAGCGCGAAGCGATTTACCAAAGAGCCGGCACAATTTGTCGGCTCTTTTCATTTTATGTTAAGAAATTATTCTTCAAGAATATAGTTGAGAGGATCAATGGGCTGTCCATTTACTCGCACTTCGTAATGAACGTGAGGGCCGGTTGATCTACCTGTATTTCCGACCGCACCAATCACATCGCCGTGACGAAGTTTTTGTCCGTAGGCCACATTGATTTGTGAATTATGGCCATAGCGTGTTTCAACACCATAACCATGATCAATGATAATAAGTTTTCCATAACCAGCGTCATAACCTGCAAAAGTAACGATACCGTCGGCTGTTGTATGCACAGGTGTTCCAGGGGCCGCAGCGATATCAAGACCTTCATGCATCATGGGTTTATCAGTGTGTGGAGAAAGTCGGTAACCGAAACGAGATGTGTACCAACCTTGTGTTGGTTTAGATGAAGGAGTCGCAGCAAGAAGTGCTGAGCGATCTTGTAAAAGCTCCCATAATTCTAAAACACCTTGTTCTCGTAAAGCACTTTGCTTGGTCACTTGATCAATACGAATACTGAGTTTTGTGTAATCGTGATCTTCTTCTCGAGCTAATTCACCGTTAGATAAATCTTGAAGTGATTTAGGCTTAAATACTGGCTCATCAACCAATTGCGATGCGGGTGTACGTTCAGCATCATTTTCACCAAGCTCTTCAGCCTCTGCACGTGAACGAGACAGAGGACCCATGGCTAAATTTAACCCACGATCAGGATCATTAACCGCTGTGATTAACTTTAGTTTTGTTGAGAAAGTTTTAATGCGATCTAGAGCATTCTCAAGACTATTGAGTTTTCCTTCAACGACTTGAAATTGAGAACGGAGCTCAGAATTTTCGGCATGGAGTCTTTTGTTCTCAATGCTTTGAGAAAGTAGACTGATATAATCCACAATGACAGCGGCTAAAATAACAAAGCCTACAGCCACGGACCATACAAAAAGCTTGAAGTGACTGGCAGAAAATACACGCTTATGTACTTTGCTTTTTCTGTCAGGAATCACCATGATGGTGATAAATTTATTGTCCAACAATCCCCCACACTAATTTTGAAATTGTCTAATTACTTTATGTATCTACATCGGTCAAATGAGTCAATTTCATAAGCCCTACTACTATCTTGACTCATTGCAATGAAGTGTCAAGTCACAACCTGTATGAAGATGGCAGAAATGTTATCATCACCACCATTACGCTTGGCCTCTTCAATTAAACGCGGCGCAACATCGTCAAAAGGTATTGTTAGACAAATGTCGCAAATACGACGATCTGTCACTTGCCCACTCAAACCGTCTGAACACATTAAGATATAATCACCCTCTTGAAGCTCCCGTTCAAGCACATCACAATGGACTACCCTTTCAAAACCGACAGACCTCGTGATCACATTTTTTGCCATAAATTGAGGAGCATTTTCTGGCTTAATTAATCCTGCGCGAATTTGTTCGTTGAGTAACGAATGATCATCAGTCATTTGCCAAATATACGGAGGATGAATCAAGTAAACGCGGCTATCACCTACGTTACCAATGAAGAGCTTATTATTGCGCATGAGAACAGTAACAGCTGTTGTACCCATTCCTTTTAGGTTGGAATTACTCTGACTCATTTCATAAATATTTTTGCTCGCTGAAGTGTAGGCGCGTTGTAAAAGATCATAAGGGCTTACACCTTGATCTTCTTTCCAACTTTTACGCACCACTTCTTCGATTGTTTGCGCAGCAAGTTTACTAGCGACTTCTCCTCCTTGATGGCCGCCCATTCCATCAGCGACAACATAGAGGCCCAAATCATCTACAACTAAAAAATAATCCTGATTATTTTCGCGCTTGAGACCTACGTCTGTTACGCCAGCTACTTTGAGTCGCATTACTAAATAGTAACAGGGAAAAAACAAACTAGCAATTGTGCGCCGCTAAATCGCAGGCATTATGCACCATCTGAAATCAACACCAGGCAAGCGTTTCAGACAAACGACTAGTTCTTTTTTGGAGCCGAAAAGGTTTTGGTGAAGACTCAACTTCGGGTTTAAAATTGACGATATAACACATATGAAACGCTGGCAGAAGAACCTCTTTATTCTTGGATTATTTGTCTCCCTCTTCCTACACTTTGGAACTGGTTTATGGGTCTATTTTGTAGCAAAAACTCCTACAAAACCTGAGGCAATTGAGATTTCTATCGTCGATAACAACCTGACTGACAAAGTTTTGCAAGACAGAGCTCGCCAAATCGTTGAGCAAAGTGAACAACAGATTAATGATGAAATTGACGACAAAGCAAAATATTTATCTCGCCACAACCAACGTGTCGCTGAAGAAACCCGCGCTGAACATACTGGTAAATTTCAAAACGATGCCAAAGAAGGGGAAGCGAAAAAAGAAAACAAACCCCAACAAGAAGTGGCAGAAAATAAAAAACAAAAATCTGCTACTGAAGAAAAAAGTGAAAACCTTGATGGCGACATTGAACTTCCAAAACTCTCTGCCCTGAAGCCGCGATTTCAGTGGGATAAAATACCAAGTGGTGTTTCAAATCCAGGGCCACGAAGCCAAACCGACGATCACCTAAAAGATATGCTCACTGGGCCGCAAACCCTTTTGAGTTCACGAGAATTTGTATATTACACTTACTATTCACGTATCAAAGAACGCTTACGTATGTTTTGGGAACCCAAGATAAAAGAAAAAGTTGCACGCTTATTTATGAGCGGAAGACACCTTGCCTCAGAAGAAGACCGCATTACTCGTCTTGTGATCACACTTGATAATAAGGGTAAACTCGTACGAGTTCAGGTTCTGGGAGCATCCGGATTAAAAGATCTCGATGATGCCGCAATTGAAGCGTTTCAAGCAGCCGCACCGTTTCCGAATCCACCAAGTGGAATTGTAGAAGCTGACGGAACAATTAAGATCCGTTGGGATTTTATCCTCGAAGCTTAATTTTTTTAAATTGTAACGTCTAAATTGCGAGAATTTCGCTTCGAAGAAATAACACTTGGCATAAGCTTTAATTTTAAAGGATGAACACAATCAACTTTTAAGTTCACTCTTTGACCCGCACGAAGAATTCTTGCACTTAGATTAAGCACACGCACAAGATCACCATTAAAATTAATGATGACCTCACTCTTGGCGATATTCTCTTCAACGATCGCCCAAACAAGTTGTCCTTTTCGTAAGTTTCTCAAGTGTGGTTTCATGCTTACCCTAAGTCATCAATAATTGAGATTCTTTTGAAGATGACTGGTTTAATTTCGTTTTGCCCGAGTGCTTGTTCTTGTGTGAATACGGTGCCGCGCGTTTCATTTACTTCTTCTACCTGCATTTTTGCACGTGCACGGGCCTGTGCTCTTGCGATCGTTGCTTGCTGAAGAGCTTCTTCAGGTGATTTAGGAGGCCCCATCTTTGTTGAAGATGCTAAACTTTGGCTTTGTGTGCTTTGGGTTATTACTTGAGTCTGCTCTGGCTTTATTGATTTTTGATATACATCTAATAATGGATTATGCTGCTGCGTTGTGGTGATGGCTTCTTCAGCAGGGGTGTTTTGTGAATCATTGAGCCAAACGGGTTCTTTATCGACAACAAGTCGATCGCGATTGAGCTTAATAATAAGTTCTAATTCGCCTTGAGGAATATCTACTTGTCTTGAGATATCCTCAGTGGAAAAACCTTGGTTTGCAAGTTTAGCGGCCTGTAAATACTTAACCGTAGTTTGTCGCTCGATGATTTCTTGATGTGGAATTCTGTCTTGAAATATTTTTGCTACTTCTTGTGATTTCTCAATAGCTGTCTGTACTTTATGAAGATGTCTTTCAATATCCTCAACACGCTCTTGTACATCTTGTTGTTTGCCATCAATGATTTGAGTAAGTTGTCGACCGATGGTTTCACTGCGATCCATGAGATCTTGAAGAATTGCAATTTTGCTTGTGAGAAGTTGAAGTCCTTTACTCATTCGAGGATCTTCTGCATTTCTTGTGCGTGATCTCTCAATGAGTAAGCAACTTACTATTGCAATAAAAGCCAAGTCGAGCGCGACTTGAAGAAGAATCAGTAGGCCCATCCGTGAACCCTCCTGCTTTAAGTTTACGATTTTATAGTTAGTCCCGCAATTTCTTTGAATTTACTGGACTTACGGTCAGCGTAAAGACTCAACAAATCGTTTAATGCGTTTCATACCTTCAACGATACGCTCTTCTTTGAGTGTATAGGTTAGGCGCAGGCAACCTTCCATCCCAAATTCAACACCAGGTACTGTTACGACACCTTCTGCATCGATAAGACTTGAACAGAACTCTGTAGAATTGTTGATAACTTGCCCAGCCGGAGTTTTTCTTCCAAATACTTTTGAAATATTAGGAAAAATATAAAATGCGCCTAGTGGTTCTACAACATCTAAATCTTCAACTGTGCGTAAAATTTTAATTGCTGAATCACGTCGACTCGCTAATTCTTTCATGGCTTTTTGGACTTCTTCTTGTGGCCCGCGCAATGCGGCGACCGCTGCTTTTTGAGCAAAAGCAACACCACAACTTGCACTCTGACTTTGATAATTTGCACATGCATCGATGACTTTTTTATCACCAACTAATGAACCAATGCGCCACCCCGTCATGCTGTACGTTTTACTAACTGAGTTTGCGAGTAAAACGCGACCTCGTAATTTTTCACTTACGCAGGCAATGTTTGGCGCAATTTTAGAACCGTCGTAAATCATTTTGTCATATATATCATCGCTGATGACCCAAACACCTGTGAGTTCTAAAACCGCTGCTAAATCTCTAAGTTCTTGCTCACTATAAACTTGACCCGTTGGATTATTAGGCGAATTTAAAATTAAAACTTTTGATTTTGCTGTCAATGAACGTTTTAAAAGATCAGGGGTAAGTTTAAAATTTGTTTCACGTGGGCAAACAGGAATCACAGGTTTTGCATCTGCTAGTTCAGCCATTGTAGGATAACTCACCCAATAAGGTGCCGGAATAATAACTTCATCACCCGGATTACATAAAACCTGAAGGGCATTAAAAATAACTTGTTTGGCACCAATACCAATCATGCATTGATTGGGTTCATAACTTAATCCTAAATCTAATTTAGTACGCTCCACCACCGCCGAGCGCAAGTCAGGGATTCCAGCAGCTGGAGTATATTTTGTGAATCCTTCATCTAAAGATTTTTTTGCTGCTATTTTGATAAATTCAAAGGTATCCCAATCGGGTTCACCAATGGCAAGACTTACGATATCTCTGCCAGCTTTTGTGAGTTCTTGAGCCTTCGTGTTCAGGGCCATCGTGGCGGAAGGTTTCATCTTTTGAGCGCGGTCTGAAAGCATAGATTACCTCTTTTTGTGTAACTTCTTTTTCAAAGCATCAACGACAGGTTTTGGAACAAGTTGAGAAACATCACCACCATGAAGTGCAACTTCTTTTACTGTGTGTGAGGCAATGTAATAATAATTTTCACCCGTCATCATGATAAACGTTTCAATCTTGGGGTAGAGTTTTCTATTCATAGTAGCCATTGCCAATTCATATTCAAAATCAGAAACAGCTCTTAAGCCCCTGATAATAACTCGTGATTTAATTTTTTTCATGTAATCAACTGTGAGACCGTCATGAATATCTACAACGACATTTTTTAAATGTTTTACTGATTTTTCTAAAAGAACTTTGCGTTCAGAAGCAGAAAAAAGCGCATCTTTTCTTGAACTGTTAGCAACAACGACACAAAGGCCACCAAAAATTTTTGCAGCCCTTTCAATAACGTCGATATGCCCAAGTGTTGGCGGATCAAAACTCCCAGGATAAACAGCAGTCACTTTATGAACCATTAGACTCCTCACACTTCTGGTAAAACGCCAGAAGTTTATCACCATAATTACGGCTGTCAACGCGTCTGAGGCCACCAACCTCATCGGGTAATGGTTCATGCTTTGAATGCTCAATCATGACCCGCGTTTTAGTAGTCGCCGCAGTACTTTTACTTAAGGCTTCTAATGTTTTTATACAAATTTTTGAAGGAAATGGTGGGTCAATAAATACCAGGTCAAATTCATTTCCCACATAATGATCTAAAAAATGAATAGCCTCATCTTTGACAATTTCAACACCCTCATCAATTTTCAATAATGTCTGATTTTGCCGGATAATCTGAATAGATTTTATACTACTTTCTACCATGACAACCTCATGAGCGCCCCTTGAGAGGGCCTCCCAACTCAAATTTCCAGTTCCTGCGTAGAGATCTAATACACGGGCACCTTCGACATCTACGGCTATAATATTAAAGAGGCTTTCTTTTACACGATCTGTAGTAGGTCGAATATGATCTTTGTCAAAAGTAACAAGCCGGTGGCCCTTGAATTTTCCAGAGATAATTCGCATGGTTTTAAATACTAAATTTGCTCAGCTTTGCCAAGAAGTGTCTCTACACGTTCAACCAATTCAAAAATATTCTCAAATGGCTTTTGAATAAAATCGTGAGCACCCAATTCCATTGCAGCTTCACGCCCTTTGATACCTGAATGAGCTGTCATCAATATGATCTGTGCAGGAGAAAGTTGCTCATCTGTAGTAGATCTTCGCTTATATTCTTCAATTACTTGAGGCCCCGTGAGCCCGGGCATAACCACATCAAGTAGCACAACTTGGGGTGAGAACTCTTGCCATTTATCAACACCCTCTTCACCCGTATGAGCAATAGCGACACTATGACCACGTGACGCAAAAGCGCGAGACAGTGCTTTAGCCACGATGATTTCATCATCAACAACAAGAACCTTAAATGCTTTCACTTAATTGAGTCTGCCAGAAGGAAGCATTATGGTAAAGGTAGTACCTTGACCCACAGTGCTATTTAATTTTAACAAGCCGCCGAATTTTTCAATAATATTTTTACTCACCGAGAGGCCCAAGCCCGTACCAGCTCCTTCTCCCTTAGTTGTAAAAAATGGTTCAAAAATTTGACTCTGAATTTCATCAGGAATTCCAGGACCGGTATCAGTAATTGAAATGCAAATATGACTGCCCTGTTTCCATGTCTTGATCGTTAACACACCACCATCATTCATTGCCTGACAGGCATTGTTAATAAGATTAAATATAACTTGTTGAAGCTGACTGGTTTGAAACTTTACCGTTCCTAAGCCCTCTTCGTAATAAGTATGTAGGCTCTGCATGCGAAGAGCCGTTTTTAAAAGTGGCATTGTACTTTCAACAACCTCATTCACATTGATCAATTCGATATTGTCATTTGAAGGTTCACTAAAATTTAGAAGATTCTTGATGATGAGCTGGCAACGAAACGCAGCTTTTTCTGTCTCAGCAAGATCTGTAGTATGTGGATCAGTAGCGGGCAGTTCTTTTTGAAGAATTTGTGCCAAAGCGATGATTCCAGAGAGTGGGTTATTTAATTCATGCGCAATGTTTCCGGCAAGCAAACCCACTGCAGCAAGTTTTTCTGATTGTACAAGGCGCATATAGAGTTCACGTTCATTACTGACATCCATGTAGTGATTAACAACTCTCAATACCTGCCCATGCTCATCACTCTCATTATTAATAGGATAACTATTGAGACGAAAAGTTTTATTATTCACTGAGCGAACGAGATTCGATGTGGGTTCAGTTGCTTGAACACCTTCTTTAAAAAAACTACTGTTGGCCCTGATGACACGCTCGTTTTGATCAACTACAGCAATGGGATCATTAAAACCATTAAATGTTGCCTCCCACTGGCGAGTCGCTGCAACCAATTGTTCTCTGAGTAAAATATTATCAAGTACAATAGACACCGGCTGTAAACGTTCAGTGATGCGATCTAAAAATTCAGTCAACTGAGCTGATTCTAAACTATGCTCAGCAAATAATACTGCTGCTGGCATTGATGCATGGGCCTCCCGCGTGCGCACGGGAATAGCTACTAACTCATGACATTCTTTTTTTGTTTGTTCGATCCACCAACGCCGATCTTCAGCTGAAGATGTTCTTACAGAGAGTGAGTGAAATTGTTTTGGAACAGATTTAATATATCTTTCATGAAGAGTACGAGATTGGATCCAATAAAGTTTACCACCTTCATTACCATCTAAAACAAGCATGTAACAAGGAACTGAAACGCCTGAAAATTTTCTCAATTCATTATAAATCACCTCATACAACGCCGGTACATTGTTGACGATGGAGAGATTTTTTACAAAACCTGTAAGATCACGCACCAAGCGTTGTTTACCCTCGGCCATTTTTTTACTTTCATCAATGCCTTGTGTGCGATTAAGGACTTCAGTTTCAAGATTTTGAGTGAATTCTTCTAATTTTCGATTTTGCGCACTAATTTCGTGAATTAAATGCGCATTGGTGCGTTGGCGCCCTGAATGCTGAATAGCTGTTTCAACACCCAACAACAAATCAGTTTCATCCCAAGGTTTGGTGATGAAACGAAAAACCGATGCACGGTTGACGGCTTCATGTACGATGGGCAGTTCTAAAAAACCCGTGAGCATTAAACGACTCACCTGGGGTGATTTTTTTTTAACTTGTTCAAGTAGTTCAGTACCAGTCATTTCTGGCATGCGGTAATCAGAAATGATGACCCAGCAATCTTCTTTTTCTAAAAGCTTTAAGGCTTCATGAGGTGAAGACGCAGTCAGTACTTCAATGGGTTTGCCGCGAAAGAGTCTGCGTGCGGCGGCAAGAATCGATTCTTCGTCATCAACAAAGAGAACTTTAGGCTGAGACTTCTTTAACTGATTCGCTTCCTGCTCGCTGTCCACTATTCCTGCTATTTCCTGATTGTGACAACTCCTGTTGCCAACGATGAAAAATCGTTATCAGATCGTATTCTAAAAGATCGGCGACCAAAATATAATTCTTTTCTTTATAGGCATCAAAAATCTGCTCTAAAACCAATATCATCGCCTGCTCTAGTTCCAACCAATTGGCAGAGAGAGTTCCTTTGAGACCTTGATAGGCAGATTTATAATGCGTGATCATCTCTATAAACCACTGGGTTCCCTCTACACAACCTCGATAGTAGGTATGAGCTTCATGAATAGCCTCAGACCTAAACAGTTGAGATGAATGCTCTAAAGCAATGAGAATGCGATTGATGTATTCATTAGAACTTACAAGACTTTCGTCGAGCAAGATCAATGGGTCTTGTGTTTTTACACTTATAGTTTGAATTTCACTAAGTGCATTGCCTCCAAATTGTATTTCGGTTTCTTCATCAAGGACAATGCCATTTACTGATACTTCACAAACAACATGACCATCAGAATCTGCTTCGATATTAAACTGAGCAAGTACATCTTTCAAAGATAGAGCCGCAGGATAAGACTCAATTAATTGTTCATGGTTCCAAATTTTTGTTTTCATTTTCGATTCCTTTCGATTGGTTATCGTTCTTAAAAGTCACACTTCTAAGACGCAACCTTTCGTAACACTGCTTGGTTTGATAAAATATTTCTTCTCGAGATCCGGGAGGTATGTTTTCTTTCTCACTAGAAAATGCATCTAGCAATGGAGCCAAAGGAGGAATTGTCTTTTTCATAAGTATCAACAACTCATCCATTCGATCCATGACACCAATAATTTCAACTTTTGCGGGAGCGGCATACAGGGCCGCCAACTGAGTGAGTGCCATTTTGCAAACTTCGTTAATTTGCATAAGCGCCTCTTGAAGATCAGCGCTCCACTTTGGTTGAGGTCCTCCAAAATAAATATACTCCACCACCTCCCAATAATCTGGAGTTTGATTTTTTCCATGGATTTTATAGCGAACACCTTGAGATTCAATGCATTCAATAACACCATCCAGGGGAGTTTGATGAGTCAAGATGCCCTCAATATTTTCAAAAACAAAATCTGACATTAAAAACTGAGGTTGCTTACTTACTAAAACTCTGCTGCCCGTAACAACGGGGCCCGTCTCCCAGAATCGAACGTTGCCCACACTTAAATTGACTGATTTTGTATTTGCCTGGCTGGCAATATGTAAAGGGCCACTATCAGCTCCGACAAATAACTCAGCACTTTGAATTGTGCGCGTCAGTTCAGAAAAATTTGTCATTCCAACTAAATTTATTAGATTATGAAGACCTGTTTGCAAGACGACTTCATCAGCGAACTCTTTTTCAGATGCTGTTCCAACCAATGTGACTTGTTTATTTAAACCCTGAGTTAAACGACGAATAAGTGCAGACCAAGAATCGGCTGGCCATGTTTTTTGACTTTGACTCGCACCCAAATGACAAACAATGCCTTCACGTTTAAATGAATCAGTAGCACTCAATGACGAGTGCCAATCAGACTTGGTTAACTCTACACCAGCAATCCAAGCAAAAAGATCTGAAACGTGAATTCGATTGCTGCGGTCAACACCCACCTGTGAACGAAAATATTGACTTGCCGGATCTTGGATTCGCAAGAAAAGATCTTGAGTTCGTGTATACCCACTCACCGGAATTTTTTCTTGTGCGATCAAATGAGTAATAAAACTACTCGAAGGTGAAAAAGATAAATTTATTATGCGATCGAACTTTTCTGAACGCAAATGGTTGATCGTCTCACTCAAATGTTCAATGCTCTCAGAAACACCACTCTTCTCAGTCATAAGTGGTCCTAAAAGTTTTACTGCATCTAACTTCCAAAGATGATCAACAAAACGTGCGTTTTCAGCGGCGATGGCAAAACGCTGCCGCACGAGCAAATGTATTTGGGCTTGAGGATACTGTCTCTTTATTGCCGAAACTACTGGCAACGTGCAGAGAATATCACCGAGTCGCGTGAGTTGGATTATTAGAATTTTCATTGGTAGCGCCTTCAATTTGTTCAAGGATTAATTCGCGAAGAGTTAAAATATACTCAGCATGTTCTGAATAATCTTGAGTATCGCGAATTTGAGCAGAGAGTTTATTTAACTCTTTGAGAGTACCTTGCAAATACATCTTGAGATCACTTTTTGGGGTCATATTATCTCCATGAAGCCTGTTTGAAGCCCGCGTATGAGTTTAAGTTCTATTTTTGTTCTTTGATGAGCATGCGATAATTTTTCTCTTAATTTTTTTACTACTTGAAATTGATTATTATCGGCACTTGAATCTTTTATGCTGAGCAAAAGTTGACGACTGTAACTCTTAAAATAATTTGACTGTTCTGCTTGAACACAAAATTCTTCAAGCTCTACGATGTACTGAGAAAAGCGAGAAGGTTCATGCATAGCACCCAAAAGACTTTTGAGTTTATTGAGAAATTCACCCACTTGAGTTTCAAACCAAGTAACATTCTTCTCAAGTGACTTTAATTCGGTTACCCAGTCTTGTTTGGCCCGATCTGGAAATATATTTTCTAACAATTGTTTAAGCTCTAACCCTTCAGTACCGTATTCACCAACAGCTTTCTCGTGTGTTTTTTGGAGATAAAGTTTAAAGCTAGCGCGATCAATCCAACTATTGATTTCTTTTGCAGAGAAACTCTCTGCCAGCGGATAAGCCGCCCAATCACCGCGACTATTGACATGAGTTTTAAGAAGTAAAACCTCATCTTTATACTCATGGGCCAAAGTTCTTAGCGCCATTTCATCTTGTCTCAGCATGCCACTTGCAACCATCGCCACCATTTCAGCTGAAATTTTTTCGGCACACTCGTGTGTTGGCTGGGTGCAACCCCCTCTGTGGGAACACGGGGCGCAGGGTACGACTCCCTGAAGAATTACAGCTCCCGGCGTGTAAGCCCCGGTTTTACGATATTCAGAACTTCCAACACTTATTTCTAAAATTTTTATTTTAGTGGCTGCGGCAATATGTTTAATGCTGGTATCTACAGTAATAAGCAAATGACCTTGCTTGATTAAACTATACGCCTGTTCAAGATTACAAATAACAGGAATCAAACGTGGATTATCTGCACAGATTGCAGCAACGGCTTCTTTTTCATTGGGCGCTCCAAGTATGAATACTTGAATTCCAGGCTCAAGATTTTGTAAAACCCGAATGAGTTTATTCCATTTTTTAGGAGCAAGTGTTTTTTTATTTTCATTACTGCACGCTTGAATCAGGATTCTTTTTTTATCAGCATATTTTGTGTATGTTTGTTCAGCAAAAGCAGCACCCGCTTTTGTCTCGAGAAGTTCAATGCGCCTATCAGCGCCACTGAGGCCCGCACCATAATGAAACACATCAACAAAATGAAAAACATTATCACTGCTTGGGTCAGTAAAATCATTTAGGTACTCAAACCAACCTGAACCCACAGAGAATTTTCCATTAACCCCAAATACAACACCACGCGTATTCGGGCATGCGATGAGTGCGGTCATCCATCCGCTAAGTCTATTGTGAGTGAGATTTACAACTTGATCATAACCCTCAGTTTGTAACTGCTCAACGAGATCTTCTATACGAAAATATGCTTCTAAAATATTTCTGTCTTGAGAACCAAGAATTTGCTGAATACCAGCACGATCAAAAGAATACACTTTGTTCACAAAGGGAATAATATTTGCGACAGATTGAAATTGCCCATTAATCAAAACATGTAGTTCTGCACCTGGGTATTCCCGACGCAAACTTCTTAAAACTGATGTTGCCATCAGTATATCGCCGAGCCGCAAAAGACTGATGACCAGAATCTTCATAACACCAACTCTCTCATGGCCATCCAGATAAGACCTTCTTTTTCCATTTCGCTTTGTCGTCGCGACATGGCCTCTTCGACCATTGGAAGAGTTAGAATTTGATCACTTGCGATATTTAGAGACTCTAAAAATCTCTGCAATGGAATATTACCCTGTGACAATTCTCGCAAATTTGTAAGTGTACGTTGGTTTAAGATTTGTGAAATAGCGGTGTAATAAAACGGCGCAACACGTACAGATGCTGGATGTCTTAAAATACAATAAGAACCGCTCAGCGCTTTTATAACTGAGGGCTCTCGACATATTTGTGCTGGGGGAACACCCGCCAATATTTCAGCACTTCCTAAAAATTCAGGCTGTTTTTCAATGATTGCATCGACTAATTCGCGATTTGAATCTATAATCACTATATGAAATTTTTTGCGCTTTAAAAGTTCACGTATGTGGAATCCACCACCCACGCCTAATACGATTAAAGATTTGAGTGAATTAATTTTTGACCATTCAGCATCGATAAAACTTATGGCTTCTTTTTCAGGATTCACAGATGAATGCAATAATGTTCCATTCACAACTGGGATCCACCCCTGTTTGGAATTCAAAAATTCCAAGGGCGCCATTGAACTCATAAGCTAGCTTCTTTCTTTTTCATTATTAGCTCTTTAAGTTCTTGTACGTCCGTGCGACCTGGATGCAGAACATCTAAACGAGTTAACTCTAATTCTGCTTCAATTAACGAACCTGTCTGAAAATAAAGGCCCGCAAGAGAGTAAATCATTTCACCATCATCTTGATTATTTTCTAAATACACATGAACTCTTTCGATAGCCACTGACCAATCACAATCGGTTTGTCCCCAACTTATCAACACCTGCAATGCAACTTGATTATGCGGGTTAATATCTAGACAGCGAAGTAGTACAGAAAGCGCCCATTCATCGTCTTTCATTTCACGAGCAACAAGCGCTACACCACACCAAGCTCGGTCATTAAATGGATTTAACTCTAAGCCTTTTTTGAAATATTCTAATGCCTGTGTATATTGGGCTCTTTGAAAATTTAAGGATCCAAGGTTTACATTCAAAATATCTGAAAGAGGTCGAATGGTCAGAGCTTTATTATAGTTCTCCTCTGCACTTTCATAATCTGCAAGTCGCGTAAAAACATTTCCCAAATTTTTGTGCAGATCAAAAAGTCGTGGACTTTCAGCATCACACTGCCCAAGCGCATCAAGCCATGTCGATTGAGCATCGGCATCACGCTTCAGTAAATAGTATATTTCACCAAGTTCAAAAAGATCTTGCTCAGTCACTCGCCTTTGAACAAGTTGCTCATAACATTTACGTGCATTATCCAATTGATTCTCTTGCTTGAAACACCAGCCCATCCACCGAATAGCATCAACATGATTGTTATTGCGGCGTAAAATATCGCCCAACACATTGCGCGCCAAACTAAACTCACCACAATCAACCAGCAGAAGCGCATTTTGTAACAGATAACCATGCACTTCAAGATCTGTAGGTATAGGTGGTGGCTCAACTGGGGTAACTTGAGTTTTTACAACAAATTTAATTGAGGTGTCTTCGTCTGTTTCATCAAAATTTTGCAAAGCTTCGTCGATGTCACGGATGACCTTAAGCTGCGCGAATTTTTCAACGTCCGATCGCTCTTGTAACACAAATCGAAATGATTTTTCCTGGTCATCGGACTGGTCTAGAGTTTTATCCATAACACCTCCATTACCTCTAGTGAGCAATGGAAGTGCCAGAGTCATAAAAATTTTAAATGGGCCTATAATTTAGCAGAGCTGATTTCTACAAGACTAAAGTTTGTTTCCAACATAAGAAAGCCGCCATGACACCAACTGGATGTCAAAATATTGACGTCAATTATGCTTTCTCATCTAGGGATTCACTATTTTTCTTCTCACTTTTATATGAGCTAAGTGTTTTTCTGCCTTGTCTTACATTTCTGAGCTCAATAATGATTTGAGATTTGGCAGTTTCAATAAACTGCATAATATCTAAATCCTGAGTTAAAATTGCTTTTACTAATAAATCTTTATGATCCAACAATTCATTAAGACGATAGCGAGTTGTAGTATCTACATCTTGAGCATCTATTGTTTGGGACTGAGTATCCACAAGCACATCAATGTGTTTCACGATGTTTAGAATATTTTCGCGATTTTCCCTAAAACTTTCAAGATCGCCAAAATCACCAACTGCCAACCGCCCTAGCCATTCACGGTTTAATCCTAAAAATTTTTCGAGATATGTATTTTTCTCTTCTATTAATTTAATTGTTTTTGTCATCGATCGCTCCCTAGTGAATCAGTTTTTTGTTTTTTCAGACTATCAATGGCCTTAATCCAGCCTTCGTTGAGGGTATTAAGAAGTTTTAAAACTACATGCAGTTTATTAGCGTCACCCGTAATATTTGCTTGAGTCAGTTGATCGGTCATAAACATGTACAGCTGTTCTAAATTTTTTGCTATTTCACCACCCACTTCAAAATTCAAGGTGTTGTTTAATTCCATAATTATGTCATAGGCCTTACCGATATAGAGGCCACGATCACCAATATTTTTTGCTTCACAAGCAATGACTGCTTTTTTTGTAAACTTAATTGCACCCTCGTACATCATGAGCAGCAATTTCTCACGACTCGCACTGGTGACTGAGGTTTGCTTATACTTTTGCAACGCTTTATTCTGACTCATGCTCTTATTAACTCTCCCTTAATTCTGTTGTTACTCATTAAGCTTCTTGTAAATTAAATCCGCTTATTGCGGGGCCACCCATTTTAGCTTGCAAAAATGAACCTTGAGATTTCAATTTCGACATTGTCTCTTCGAGCCGCGCAAACTGTTGCTTGAGCTGCGCCTCTTTTTGCTGGAGCATTCGTTCTTTATTTGCAATCTGCTGATCAAACTGTGTGATCTTATCTTTGATACCCTTTGATCGTTGTAGAAGTGGCCCCGTACCTGTATCGATCATTTGCCCGATGACCATCTTCACCTGAGGAATAAGACCGTAACTAAGATTGTCTCCGACGAAAAATTCTTGAAGCCCCTCTAAATCTCTAGCTACTGCAGCGTTAAATTTTTCTTCATCAAATTGTAATTGTCCGTTACGCGCGAATGAAATTCCTGTTTCGGCTAAATACTTAATACCGCCCTTGGCAGCATAAACAGGATTTTGAAGTGTGTTTCTAAAACGATTTTCAATATTTCTTAATAGGCTATCGCCACCTAGCGTACGTGTTGTATCAGAGTCTTTATCAAGTGCGTTTTGTTGTTGAATAAATGCAAATACTCCGTTCATTCCATCAACAAACTTTTTTACCTTACCCAAAATAACTTCACGGTCTTCGCCAACATCGACAAAAATTTCTCTACCAGGTGCGGCTTGCCTTAATTGAAGTGAGATTCCTGGGATGACGTCTTTTAAATTATTATCAGTAATTTCAAATTCAAAACCATCAACTTTGACACGCCCATTTTCAGCAGGGCGCTCTTTCTCCATATAAAAATCTTGATCCCCATCAAGAAAATAAAATGTAGGAAACTCAACTCCACCACCCTCACCAATTCCTTTTCCAGTTAGGAGTAGTCGGTAAGGATAATCTTTATCAGTATTGTCTTGAATGACTGAAGCTTGAACGCCCAAACTCTTTGCATTGATAAGTTTGGCCAAGCCTTCAAGTGTGTTGTTATTCTTATCAACGTAAACTTCACGTGCACCACCTGAAGCATCTTTGATTTTTAAATATCCAACCCCAACTTGTGTTTCATTTTTATCAGGAAAACCATTACTCGCAGCTGCAGTCTTATGGGCAAGCTTCATAACTTCAACCATGTAATTGCCTTTTTGAGCCACACCTTTTTCTGCAGTAGCAGCAACTACATTTGGATCACCCGTTTCGATTTTAATATCAGAAAATCCACGTGTACTTCCAAGCTCACGTAGTCCACTTGCAATCTCTCGCACTTTACTTGTGAGATCATCAACGAGCTTTAGCTTCTCTTGCTCTTTACCTTTGCGCGCTTCAAGAGCCTTGAGTGGCATACGCTCCGCCTCAACAAGTTGCTTAACTATGTTGGGAGGTAAACCTGTGTTGATTGATCCGAAGCTAATACCCAAACAGTCCTCCTGACACGTGGGTGTTCATGAGATTATTGTCTCTGAAAAAAGTGTTTTTCTAGAGCCAAAAATCTAACAGGACGTACTTCTCGAATTAAAAAATACTTAGAAAAGTATAAAAAGAGTAAATTCTTCCCCATTTTAGATTTACAATTCTAGATGTACTTTCAATTTGCTCGACACAGGTCTTGAGTTTCCATTCTTCAGTCGAGGAAATTTCAAAAAATTTCGAGACGTCAGTCTAGAAGTTATATGACGTCAGTCTAGAACTGCACGACTCGGCTTTAGTGATTTGCACACTCGCCGAATAGATTAGTGAAGTTAATGAGGGAAAGAAGTAAGAGACCTCATGAAGTAGTACAAAGGCAGTAAAGAAGTTCGAAGGCAGTATTCAAGAAGAAGTTGTCGAAGAGCAGTTGCAAGTAGTACGAAACAAAGTCTCAAAACCGAAGTACTCATGACTTCTAGGAAAGCAATGTTTTTGTTTAACAAGCTTGACTGGATGTCAGATTTCATTTGCTAGACCCGGGTGGGCTGGGTCAGCAATGAAAGTGTTATGGATGACGTTAGCCTTTTAGGGGGGTAATACCATGGGCTTACGCATATCAACTAATATCGCCTCAATCAACGCGCAACGTACACTTGGCAACACACAGAGGGAAGTTCAAAATTCTTCTGCGCAGTTAGCTTCAGGTAACAGAATAAATAAATCAGGTGATGATGCTGCAGGTTTGGCAATCAGTGAAACACTGAAAGCTCAAGTTCGCGGTTTCCGTCAAGCGTCACGTAACGCCAGCGATGGTATTTCACTGGTACAAACATCAGAAGGTGGTCTCAATGAGATCAGTAACATCATTGTTCGTTTGCGCGAACTCGGTGTTCAAGCTTCTTCTGATACAGTGGGTGATCGTGAGCGCGGCATGATCGATGTCGAAGTTCAACAACTCAAAGCAGAATCACAACGTATTGCTTTAACAACTAAGTTTGGCACAAAAGCACTCTTAGATGGAACAGGTGAAACGCTTGATTTCCAAGTTGGTGTTAACAACAATGGTTTTCAAGATCGCATCTCTTTTAATGCAGGTGCTGCAAACGCAACTATTGATGCATTAGAGATCGCAGATATTGATTATAAAACAAAAGAAGGCGCACAAGGCTCATTAGCTCAACTTGATGAAGCCTCAATTCGAGTAAACAAAACACGCGCCGATCTTGGAGCTCTACAAAATCGTTTACAATCAACGATTCAGAATTTAGGAATCCAAGATGAAAATCTCTCAGCAGCCAACAGCCGTATCCGTGACACTGACGTTGCAAATGCAACTGCAGAAATGACACGTAATAATGTGCTCTTGAATGCAAACGTCTCAACATTAGCGCAAGCCAACCAAGTTGGTGGATTAGCACTAAAGCTCATCGGGTGATAAAGCGAATTCACTGATCGAATCGCGGGGGTCTGGCGCCCTAATAAAAAACGCTAGACCTCTAGCCCACCTTCGGGTGGAGTTCAGGTAAAACCCGAGCTCCACCTGTTTTTTGAGCTAACCGATTTGAATGTGACTTGTAATGTCGCGCAGAATTTTTGAGTTTTAGGTGCTTTTTTTTGAGTTTAAAAATTTATGTGGATTTTAAGTTTTTATAAAAATCGACTCTAGTCCAGTTAACTAATTCTCTGGAGTATCCGAGTTAATTAACAGGAGATTCTCGCCAAATGATTGGCGGGTTCGAGCGATGAATATAAAAGGAATTGTAGGAAATCTAATTCCCATCGATATTCTGAAGACTGATCGTCGAAAAACTCAGAATACATCCGATAGGGATCCGCAACAAGGCGGTGGTGGTGATGCTCAGCCAGAGCAACATCGATTTACCGATTCTGAATTGCAAGATGCCCTTAAACTTCTAAAAGATCTTCCAGGTATAAAAGAAAATCATCTGCAGTTTAGAGTTGAGCGAAATGATAAACGAGTTGTCGTGTTTGTCGAAGATTCCACAGGAAAAGTAATTCGCCGTATTCCCGATACTGAGCTTTGGTATATGTTGAAAAACCGCCAGCATGACCAATCGCGCGGAAATTTATTGAATAAGGCGTTGTAAGTAATATAAATCTATCACCTATTTTTTTGGTTGCACCGGCTATCTAGATTTCAGATTGCACCAATTAGAAATGCGTAAAAATAAAAAAAACCCTGGGACTGTGGGGGTCGCCAGGGTTCGGGCTCAAGAGCATACTGTGGGCGTCTACTCTCAATAGTTTAAACCCTTATAGGGATTTGTCTCGAGACTTCATTGCTCAAACTCAGCTTTCCATGCATTCATAACTTTTATATCTTCGTATCACTCATTGTATTCGCAACTTTATTCTTCACACCACTCACCGCTTTACATCTTCGCAACATACTTCACATTCGCAAACTTTTTCCAAACCAGTGCCTTCGAGCTACATACATCTGTAATTAGCACCAGAGAAAACTTCGGTTCACGCGGGATCATTTTGATCCCGCGATTACCGTTTTAATTTCTGCAAATCAACCGATCAATTTTAGAGCTTGGGCAGGTACTTGGTTTGCTTGAGCAAGAACACTCACGGCACCAGCCTGAAGCACTTGAGATTGAGCAATCTCTGCGGTTTCTTTTGCAATGTCAGCATCACGCAAACGTGAGTTACCAGCAGCCAAATTTTCTGTTTGGATGTCGAGGTTACTTACAGTTGCTTGTAAACGATTCTGAACTGCTCCGAAATCTGCGCGGAGTTTACCAACCTTAATGAGAGCATCGTCAACTTTTTGTAAAGTTTCACGAGCTTCATCTTTTTCACCAACACTTAGACCCCCGTAACCGAGTGTTTCAGCGCGAGCATCAGCATTCATATTATATTTAATTACGTTATCTGGACCAGCAAACGCACCTACTTGATATTCCAACTCTTCACCTGAACCATCAAGTAATTGCTTTGTACCAAAACGTGTTGTTTTTGCGATACGATCGCCTTCTTGAATTAATTGTTGAGCTTCTGTATTTAAGAAACCTCTTTCAACATCGCTGATGTTGTCTGAAGCAGCTTGAACGCCCAACTCTCTCAATCGAATCAAAATATTTGATACTTCATTGAGACCGCCTTCACTTACTTGAATCAGTGAAACTGCGTTGTACGCGTTGTTGCGTGCTTGTTTCATACCGCCGAGTTGTCCTCGGATATTTTCTGAGATCGCTAAACCTGCAGCATCATCAGCAGCGCGAACAATTCGGCTACCTGAAGATAATGCGGCTAACGCATGTTCGTTACGTGCTGCTTGAACGCCCAACTGTCGTTGTGCATTTAAAGACGCCACGTTTGTATTAATTCTTAAGCCCATAAAGCCTCCTACCCATTTTGAGAATAATTCTCTCTTGGGTTCCACATAGCTCGACCTTCATCCAGGTACAAAGTTGGCGAGCTAATAAATTCCAACTCCTAACCAATGAAAGTTTTTGGAAGCTTTAGAGTCTCTTAGACCGGGACAGGCTCTTGAGAGATTCTAGATCTGCCTCAACTTTCAATATTCTTCTCGGCCTTGGTCCTGGAAACTTGAGGGTGCGTTAGGACTTCCGTCTTGTGCGCAGCGCGTCTAGTGTTGGAGACAACTAGACTTTAACCTAGAAAATTTTATTTACATTTTTATTGTTTGCAGTGTTTTACTCGTCGCGTCAATAGCTGACGAGAGTGCCGTCTCAAAACAGGGGTTCGCCCAATTGTCTTGATGAGCAAAGAAAATTCGATTCTCGATAGCTTGATGTGCAAGCTCAAGAAATCCATCTGCGAGTAATCCTTTTTCGGCTAATGGAAGTGCGTGTCCCCATCGTGTGATACGTAAATCTTCAACATCACTTTGTGAAAGTGAGAGTGCAGAAAGTAAATCTGGCAGTGAACTTTCAAATAGTGCTTTCGTATTTGAAAAAGAATCGATGGAGTAAAGTTCTCCCCGCGCACCATCATAGGGACACCCATGATAAAGTGTCAGTACAGATCGTTGCGAGTTATCAGCTGCTGCCCAACTTGCAAAAATAACATCTGTAAATGCGCGAGACTTTGAATCAACGGCTGGGTCAGTAATAGTTGCAGGAGTTAATCTAAAAAGATCATAAGACGGAGACTTAAACTTTTTATTAAGTAATACATTCGCAACAAGATAGGCCCGGTACTTTATTTTCTGCATAGCTTCAAGCTGTGTTGCTGGCAAATTTTCTATTACACGTTTTGCAACAAATTTAGGCGCAGCAAACACACATGCTTTTGCAGAAATAGTTTTTGTCTCACCGTTTTGCGTATAAGTTACTTCGACTCCTGAAGATGTAGTTCGCACATCAAGCACCAGTGAGTTTGCGCGCAATGAATTTTCAGGCAAAGTATTTTTTAATCTTTCATACATTGCTTGTGCGATTGCGGCATTGCCACCAGGAAATACAGTAATACCCACAAGGTCACTGGCTAAAAAGCCAATCATTTGAGCGGCAGATATTTCATCTACTCCACCGGCAAATGCAGACCACGCATATTCATTAAAAAACTCAGCGATATGTGGATGAAGATTTTGAAACTTACTCTGCGACCATTGAGCAAAACTTAAGCGATCAAGTTTATCGTATTCAGTTTTTGAAATGGTTGAGTCTTTGTTCCAAGGAATATCCGGGTAAGTCTTCTCACCAAATTCAATAAGCGTTTTATGAACAGATTTAAACTCTGCAGCCCTCGCAGGATCAGTTGCGCCACTCCAAAATGGGGAAATTATTTTTTTCGCATTTCCCATAAGTACATGTGCATTACCAGAATCATCATTTCTAAAATCAAGTAGATTTAAATCTTTGAGTAGTAAAGCGGCCGGAGAATCAACACTAGGTCGGGTGATATACGCAGCACCGATTGAATAAGAGATGTCTTCCCATTTTTCACCTTTTGAATTACCGCCAAACTGAGAAGCTTGTTCTAATAAAATAGGTTTTTGATCACGTAAATAATAAGCCGACGCTAAACCACTTATTCCACCACCGACAATAATAACAGATGTATTCTCAGACGAGGATGGTCGCCCATTTATCTTTTTTAAAAACCCAGTTTTATCCCAGAGAATCGGATGCGCGCGGTGTGGATCATCACCTGTGTAATCTTTTAAAGTTGATGTTTCAAATATTTTTGAAATTGGTGACGGATCACCATTTACACTGCCCGTCGCACCGAGACCCGCTAGTGCACTATAATATTTTGATTTGAAAAACCATGCACCACCAAGGCCTGCGCCTACGGCTCCAACTAAACCCGCTTTGAGTACACTTCTTCGTGAAATCCATTTTTCTGACATGAAGTCTTATAGGCATAACTTTTTATTGTGACAAGAATAAGTAGAAAAAAATGAGCCGGAGAGAACGGGCGCTCTCTCCGGCCCTGGGCTTTAAATAGGTAGTGCCTGCGGCAGCGACAGCACTACCCTGCGGAGTTCAAATTAATTACAGAACATTCAAGAGCTTGCTTGCGCGAAGCGGAACTTGATTGGCCTGTGAAAGCACTCCAATTCCAGCATCGGCTAGGATTTGAGATTGGAGCAACTCTCCGGTTTCATAGGCGATGTCTGCGTCAGACAGTCGTGACTTTGAAGCCGAAAGATTTTCATACTGCGTATCTAAGTTGGAAGTCGTTGCTTGCAGTCTTGATTGAATGGCACCGAAATTAGCTCGTATTGATGAAATATTGACGAGCGCTTTATCGAGTTTATCTAAATTCTCAGCGGCATCGTCGCGATCTCTAATGGCAAGACCAGAAATATCAAGTTTGCCCGCTGTAGAATCTGCATCTAAATTATATTCGATGCGGTTATCTGGTCCAGCAAATGCGCCCACATGAAATGTAAATTGACCACCATTGCCGTCGAGCAATGATTTGTTTCCAAATCTTGTCGTACGCGCAATTCGATCAAACTCTTGAGACAGCTGCTGATATTCGTTATCCAAAAAGCCGCGTTCAACATCACTGACGTTATCGCTGGCTGCTTGAATCGAAAGTTCTCGCAGTCTTATGATTATATTATTTTGTTCATTCAAACCGCCTTCAGCTACCTGAATCAGCGAGACCGCATTATTAGAATTTGATCTTGCTTGTCTGATAGAAGCGATTTGCCCCCGTAGATTTTCTGAAATAGCCAAGCCTGCAGCATCATCACCAGCTTTTACGATGCGACTTCCGCCAGCAATTGCAGCGAGTGCATGCTCTTGCCTTGCTTGTGCTTTACCTAAATTCCGATTGGCTTGAATAGCAGCCACGTTTGTATTAATCCGCAAACCCATAAAATCCCCCGCCTAATTACTTATTGAGAGCCTGTCCCGGCCTCAAGTTTCTCTAAATAACTATTCGGCACAACGCGTTAGGACTTTAGTGCTGAAGTTGCGACTAATGGAATTCATTTGTAGATACAGGTACTTAAATGGCAAATTTTTTAACGCGTAAAGTTAATAGGCGGTTTTATGAGGATATAAGGTCACTTCGGTATCAACCACATCGAAAATGATCTTGAGAGGATTCCCTCCATGCAGGGCTTTCCGTTCGCCCCTCGTGTGCGAACGTGCCATGAAAGCGATGGTGTTTTATTTTTTTCAAGTTTCTCAATTTCCATAAACGTATGCCAAATCAAGTTGACAAATTTACCGTTGATTATTAGAACTTCATTATGGCAAAACAATTGGTTTTCAAAAGAACCTTAGGATGGGGTGGAAAAAGAAAAGGTTCTGGTAGACCCAATCTTTCAGGAACTGTAGGCCACATAAAACGTGAGGTTATAAAGTCTCAATATCCACTGCATATTACATTGAGGATACGAGAGAAAATTCCCACTTTGCGACGTAAAGTGCTTCTTACAGAATTTAAAAAGAGTATTGCAAATGCCAAAGTGCATGGAATTAACGTCATTCACTTTTCTTTGCAATCAAATCACATTCACCTCTTTGCAGAGAGCAGTAGCAATAAATTTCTCGCACTGGGCATGAGGAGTTTGGCCGGGAGATTTGCAAAGATTATAAAAAAGAATGCTGCAATTAGTAAGCACGTAAGCGGCAGTGGAAAATCAACTGCAGGATCTACGCTTGCTAGGTCATTGTTTGCTGGTTCTGTGTTTAAGGGTCGCTATCATCTTCACATATTAAAGACCCCTCAGGAAGTGAGAAATGCCCTTGAATATGTACTCCTAAATATTTCTAAGCACCAAAGGTTGATTGAATATATCGATCCATATTCATCGGCGCAGACTTTCACCCATTGGAGAAAGCTTTTAGGAAAAAGATATAATTCTCTCATTAAATTTCACTCTAATTCATTTCAGGGTGATTCAATTGACAATGATTCATTTCGGCGTGATTCTTGTGACCGTGATTCATTTAAAAGTGATCCTTTTGTCCGTGTTTCAGACGATAGATCTTCGCCTGACGAAAGAATTATACCCAACGATTTATCTGATGTGTTGAGCTCTCCTCGATCATGGCTTGGAAAAGTTGGCTGGATGAAAGCTTGTACGTAGGAAAGCGGCCATGGGAATCTTTTTACAATTCAATTCTTACGGTACGATACATTTTTTGGCAAGCAAAGTAGCGTGCATCAGCAGATCTCTGAATGGTGCATGTAGCGTAATAGTAGGCGCTAAAAACCTGAGGCTAGAATGAGGTATTCCTTCCATGAATCTGGAGCTTGAGCATACGAGAATTTTACCTGAACTTTTGGAAGCCACGTTGGGACGATTGGTTTACTTTTTAATCTCATACTTGCTTCAGCAGGTGTTCGCCCTCCTTTTTTCTGATTGCATGAGATACAAGCTGTAACAATATTTATCCAATTCTTTTTTCCACCTTGAACAGCGGGTATCACGTGATCAAGTGTTAATTGTTTTGGATGAAATCTTCTCTCGCAATACTGACAACTAAAATCATCACGAATATAAATATTCTCGCGCGAGAAACGAATGTAACTTTGATTACGAATTTTAACATAGTGATTAAGTCTGATAATACTTGGCAAGCGGTATGTGAACCGAACGGTTCTAACAAATTCATCGTGCTCTTCAATCACCTCAACTTTACCCTGGAAAAGCAATGTCATGGCTTTTTCCCAGTTTACCACCTTCAGTGGTTCATATGAGGCATTGAGGACTAAGGCATGTGTGAGTTGATTCTTGAAAGTTACTCCCCCTTGTTCCTATCTTCTATTTTTTCGAGCTATGACCGGAGAGTCAAGTCAAGGTTCACTCTTATATAAAACCTAGACTTTTATATTGACCCCCTGGCCCACTTGTTCGCTCGCATCTGTACATGAAAATTTCTGATACGCCTTAATAGCTTCTGACTTCAGTTTATTTTTCTGATTTCGATTTTTTTCTTTTTTCTTTTCGTGTGATTTTTCAAGAAGATCTAGAATTTTTCCCAAACGTGGTGATTTGCCTTCTGAGGTAGAAGCATCGTGTTCATTACTAGTTGCTTGTGGCTCACTGATTGTCTTCACCCTTAACTTATCGAGCGCGACTTTATCAAAACTAGTCGCAGGTGCTGAGATCGGTTTACCTATGGTATCTAGACGCATTTGACTCCCCACATATGATCTATTATACCAGAAATTACGCAAACTTAACGCTTTGCGCTATAAACCTGTTATATTAAGCGTTTAGACTGATGTAGGGAATTTTGACCAAGATAGGATCAAATATAAGAATCGATTATTTGAATTTGGAAAACGTTATAAAGGGGTCTTGGATTTTAAGTTTTGATATTTTCTTTTGAAGTTCTTGATCCCACGAAGCAAGCACAAGAGCACGCAATTGACCAAGATTGCGCACTTGAACACGTTTAGAATTATTCTTAAATTTTAAAGCCAACTCTAGTAAATGTTTTGCCAGCGGAACAATTCCTTCATCTCTGTTTGCTGATGTTAAAAAAACATTTCGAGGTGTTTTACTTTCTTGTTCAACAAGATTTTTTAATTCTTGAGCTAAAATATCTGCACCTACACGATCTGATTTATTGACGATAAATACATCTGCAATTTCTAATATTCCGGCTTTAAGTGTTTGTATAACGTCACCACTTTCAGGAACAAGAATAACGGCTGTGGCGTGTGCAAGATTCATAATTTCTAATTCAGTTTGGCCGACTCCCACTGTTTCTATGAGAATGAGATCAAATCCACAATATTCAAGTACTCGGGCCATGGCTCCAGATGCGGCACTTAAGCCACCTACTCCGCCCCGCGAGCCGATACTTCGAATAAATACATTCGAATCTGCAGAGTGTTCATTCATTCTTATTCGATCACCTAAAAGGGCTCCGCCTGAAAAAGGTGAAGATGGATCAACTGCCAAGACTCCAATTTTATAATCATCTTTTCGGTAATTTTTAATTAAGAGATTCACAAGTGTACTTTTGCCAGCACCTGGAGGGCCGGTAATGCCTATGCGTAAAGACTTTTTAGAAGCTTTAAGCTTTGCGATTTGAGGTAAAGATCCTTTTAAATCACGTTCAATAAACGTCAATGAACGGGCTAACGCACCAATATCACCAAGAGATGCCTGCTTTATAAGTGAACTGAGTGACTCTTTGGGCGCCATTTGTGTCTTTGCTCCTCTATAAACAATCTAGTCATAAACCATTGATCTTGTAATGGTTTTTCTTTTTACTGCTTACACATGTACAAATTCTCGACACACATCATTGGCACCATTCATTGGCATCATCGCAATTTTCAAATACTTCCAACAAGTTAAGCGTTTTCACATCTGGCGCATCTTGTGAAATAGAGAATAGCTATGAAACGCTTGATACTTATCATTATTGCAGTTGCTGTTGCGGGGAAGCTCTTTGCACTTCTCATAACCAGTATTGTTCATGGTCCTTCTGAAAAAATTAAGGGATCGCAGTTTTTTGATAAAATGACAAATGAGCAAATTCAACAAAATAAATTCAGCCCGCAAGTTACTCAGCCGCTCGCTAAAACATCAAAGGTTGTAACAACCTTTAAGAACACCCCAGTTAAACTAAATAATCCTATCAAATTGTCTAAGACCGAAAAAGCACAAGTTAAAAAAGTTAAGTTAGCTCAAGCTAAGAAAGTAAAAACAGAAAATGAAAAGAAACGCCGTAAAAAACGTCGTAAAAAATTAGAAGATGTAGCTAGCAAAAAATCCAGCGGACCAAAGTTTACAGTGATCAATACAGATACATCTGATGATCCAATGTCACAAAATAACAATGGTTTTGGTGTAGGTGCAGTTATCACTTCAACTACACCTGCACCCACACCTGCAAAACCTAAAGTTAAAAGTGCCGCCACTGGATTACCCACACCTCAAGTGGGTTCAGTGAATGTCGGGGCATTGACGATCAAACTCATTAACACCCCAACATATGCAGATATGACTACCATCATTAAGTACTATCAAGAACATCGCATCAGTTCGGCTGAGTACTACAATGTTATTAGCCAAATGCAGACAAGTGAAAATGTAGATTCAAGAAGACTTGCAGTCATGGGGGCTTCATTAGAGCAAAACGTAAATGCATTCCAAGCATTGTCAAAAGCAACAATTGACGAAGATGCTTCAACAAGAGAAACAGCAAGCCAAGCGCTCAAGAGTTATGAAAATATCACGAGTCTTTCGATTATCTCTGAAGCTTTGGTAAACGGAGTTTTGGTATCTAAGATTACAGCTTCAAATATACTCAATGAAGTAGCAAAGGGTTTTCAGGCTAATCCTGATCCAAATCAACGCACATTATTCTCACCCTTTGTTGATATTTTAAATCCGTTAGTTGAAGACGGATCATCCCCTGATCTTCAAGCGAGTGCCTCAACAACACTTTCAACAATCAAAAGTATTATTCAAAGTTAATTCGCAGGAAACAAATGATACGGGTATAAAAACGTAAATCCCTCTTTTTGCATTCTTGGTAATATCGACTTTAGCGCAACAACAGTTTGCGGATGAACATCATGAAACAAGATTACACCACGATTGTTGTAAAGTTTTAATTGCGAGAACACACGCTCTTCTATGGTCACAGGATTAAGATCATGCCAATCAAGGGAATCTACATTCCACATAATGTGTTTCATGGGAATATTTTGCGATGCACCATGTGCATTAGTTGTTGTGGTGCCCACTACGGTGTCAGTGATAACTTTTAAAATACGATCATCGCGGCTGCCGTAGGGCGCTCTAAAAAACTCAGGCGCTGTAAGTGTTCGTGGAATATTAAAAAGTGCGTGAAAAAAAAGTTGGTAGTAGTTATTAAACTCTTCAGCACCACCAAGTATTGTTTGAATCATATTTTGAGTGATGTCGATTTCTCTACGTGCAGCTTCGATGATGAGTTTTATCATCTGCACGTGATTATACGAATGATTACCGATTAAAAAACCATCTTTTGCTAAACCTAAAGTAATTTGAGGGTATTTTATAATCGCATCTCCCACTTCAAAAAATGTTGCAGGCAGTTTTAATTCTTTTAAAACTTTTTGTACCGCGCGCGTATGCGTTTCATGCGGGCCATCATCAAAAGTAAGAACAATTTGTTTCGTGCTAAGCGAACTACCGTTGGCTTCAAGGGGGTGTGAGTAATTCATTCTAACTTGTGAGCGCAATTCATCAGAAATTTCATTTAGTTCTTTACTAGTAAGTTTTCTCGTAGGGTAAGGTCTGCCATAAAGCTCCCATCGCATCCTGTAATGTTGCATTGAACTTAAGGCCGCCTCTAACTCGGTAACATTGCCTGATGCTGCATGCTGATCTGCAAGTTGGCGGAGTCCCATCATCTTAAGACCCATGCTCTTTGCTGCTTCTTGTCTCTCGTTATTTGGATCTTTAGTATGACAGCCGTTTGGGTTTGGAGGACTTACTTTATAAATATCCACCCAAGTTCTGGAGAATATTCCCATTCCCTCATAAAGACTGGCTGAGCTTAATCCCTCTTTTGCAAAAAAATCGATATGCCAACCTTGAATGCCATTTCCGATATCTTCAGCTTTAAAAATTCCGTCATGAATTGAACCATCAGGGAGCTTCATACCTTTAACAGCTGGGATAAAAACTGTACTACCAAGAGGAATCTCTCGCGTATCAACAGCGATAGTTCTGTAGGGCGTGAGAACACAATCGCCCACACCCATGCCCCAAGTTGATGTTGTGTATTTATAGCGAACTTCTCCGTTTATGACGTTTGCATAGTTTACTGTTTTTCCGTTTAAAAGAATTCCTGTACCTTCAATATCTAGTTCCTTTTTAAACTTGGCTGATACCTTCGCAAGCACATTACCAACTGTGTCCTTTATTTCAGCATCAGTGCCAGGAACGTAAGATTTTTCATTAAGCACATAATAAAATGTTGAATAAAAGCTGCCGATTTTCTCACCACTATTAATAGTAGTTGTCGCATGGGCGGTCTGATTTATTGTGAATAGTAATAGCCAAATAATTTTAACAGCGAACAGCTGGCTGATATTTTTGAACGACATGGAGTCCGGCCCTTTCATAAAAGTTTAACTCAGTTGTCCAATCAATACGGACTGTTTCGCATCCTTTAGATTTCAAAATTTCCCAACTTGCTTTTAAAATTTCAGAACCGTAGCCCTCACCTCGAGCAAACGAAGCAACACCAATTGGGCCCAACCCACACGTGCCCTTCATTGGCGTAGCAAAATAAACACCCGGGGCCCAGTAATCTGTGTTCCAACCATACAGTCGCGCATAGCCCACGATTTTGTCTTTTATGAAATATGCAAAATAGTGCTGAAGTTTATTATTTTGTGCATCTTCTATAATTTCTCGAGCCCATCGCCCCTTAAATTCGGCTTCAACAAAACTTAACAGTTCTTTTTCCTCTGCCTTATTTTGTGTTTGGCGAAGAATGCCTGGCGACTGCTGCACACTTCGCAGGCTTTGATCTGCTTGATGTTTAAGATTTACTTGCTCTATGAGTTCTTCGATTGAACCTTGAAAATCCATGACGACTTCCCCCGTTGGGGAGAAATACTCAAGCCAAGGTTTTTGCTCACTCAGTAACGGAACTCCAGGAAACAAATGTTTGTCACCGCCGCCAAAAGTAATTTTTTTTATTTCAAGTTCAAGAGCTTTTTCGTCTAGAGCGTCAATAGCCTGCTTGCAAATATGCTTAATTGACGATGTTTTAAGAGGTACTGCGAGATGAAGCCTGAGCTGCGTACTCTCTTTTTTGATGAATAGGCAAAAATCATTGTTTTGGATTATGAATCGATCTGTTGGAGGCAAAGTGAAAAATGTCGCCTCAAGCAGCTCACTTGTAAGTGGAAGCTGTGCGCCATAATGGGCATTCCATGCCTCTAAAATTCCTTCCATCTCCATATACTTAAGAATTAGCCCATCTTCGCTTTTGACAGTCAATGCTTAATTTTGCAGACTACTTAGAGGGAGTCGTCTCTTCATGCAGAAAAGTTATATATTCGCTTTAATCTTCTCATTCATCGCGCTGATTCCCAGTGCCCATGCAACGCTTTCGATTCCCTCTGGTTTGTCAGATGGCGAACAAGAACTCGTTCTTCAAATTTTAGGCTTTGGTACAAGTTTTCGCCCAGTAGATAATCCTTATCCACTAGGTGGGTACAGCGGTGTCGAGCTAGGTTTAAGTTTTTCTAACATTCCAACTGGTGACATCGGGCATTTCGGAGACAAAGCTGCGGTTGATCGCAACGTGCTTTACCCCCAACTGACTTTGGGTAAAGGAATTTTTGATAGCGTTGATTTATTTTTTAATTTTTCACCTTACAATGAAAACACAGGCATTGGAGTCTACTCAGGCGCATTACGGTGGGGGTTTTTTCAAGCTACTTTTGTGCCCGCATGTTTTAGTTTACTTGTTCATGGCACCAACACGAATTTCAACAACGTTCTCATTACACAAACTATGGGAGTTGATTTAATATCAGGTGTTAACGTTGATCCATTCTCATTTTATGTTGGGGCGGGAAGTCTTTACGGAATGGGCCAATTTGATTCAAGCATTACCACGAGCCGTACAAAACGAAATCAAGTGGGCAGAACTTTTCACACAATTTTGGGCATGAACATCGCTTTAGGCGAAATGTTTTTGGCAATGGAAGTTGATAGCTACAATACAACTGTTGCCACAGCGAAATTCGGCGCTCGGTTTTAGTTTTGAGAGTTACAATTTTAGAATTTTTTCAACAAGACCGGTTGTGGAATGCCCTTTTACAAACGGAAGACTTTTTACTAATCCACCATACGACTCAACAAAATCTCTACCTATGATTTTATCTGGAGTCCAATCGCCACCTTTCACTAGAATTTGAGGCTTCACTAATTTTATAAGTTCAAGGGGAGTTTGTTCATCAAAAATACTGACGGCGTCAACAGCCTTCAGATGCAGTAAAATTTCGGAACGATCGGATTCATTTTGAATTGGTCGCTGGGGGCCTTTGAGCTTACCAACACTGGCGTCTGAATTAACTCCTATAAAAAGAAAATCACCAAGTGCTCGCGCTTCACTCAAATAGCGGACATGCCCGAGATGTAAAATATCAAAGCAGCCATTTGTAAAAACAATTTTCTTATTTTGCGTGTGAAGTTTTTCGCAATATTCGCTAACTTCAGCCCGACTAAGTGATTTTAATTTCATAAATTAATTGCTCAGCTTATGTCTTTTGCCCAAGTTTTATCTTTGCTCAGCATAGAGTGAAACGCCAGACATCATTCCCGCCACATCTCGTTTTACAATCGTGCTGATAATTGGGAGCAAAACAAATCCGGTTATAGCCACTAAGAATGTGCGCAAAGCCACTTTCAACGGATATAAAAGATATTGCTGTTCATGAGGAGCACCGATTCGAAAATCAAATGCGTACTCACCTAATGTTTTGCCAAAAAATGTGCGGCACGTGATCGAATATATTTCAAATACAGCAATGAGAAGTACGATCGACGCAAGTTGTGCCCCGCCTTCTGTTTCCATCATAAATCTAAGATCGCCAAATTCGATTTGTGTTAATGCAAATACGACTGTTGAAAAAATTAGTGTGAGCCCGAGCACCATTGCCGAATCAAATAAACCAACCGTCCAACTTACTGCGACAGGAGTAAGTGTTTGTGGCTGACTTTGAACTTCTGGCTCGAGCATATCAAGATCAGGAAGGCTCGGTGCCCAACCGCGCGATTTTTGCTGTGGCATATGTTGCGGAGCTTTTTGTTGTGGAATTTTTTGCAGTGGTAAATGTTGTGGAGCTTTTGGTTGGGGCATCTGTTGCTGTGAGGAATAAGCAGTACCCGGCATCTTACTTCGTGTCATAGCAGGGCTCGACATTGATTGAGTCGCAGATTTTTGCATGAAGTTTTGATCTTCTTTTATATCCAAAACTTTTTTGTGAAAACCAAGACCTTCGGTGATTGGCTTAAATTCAAATTCTTCTCTTTCCATAAATTTTCTCCCCTAACGACCTAACGCATAAGGCCAAAATGGTATTGTATGACGGACAAAATTGCGATGCAAGCCGTTTCAACTCGCAAAACAAGAGAGCCCATTGTTACTGGTTGAAAGCCTAGTTTTTTGAAATTTTCCACTTCAGTTGTACTAAAACCGCCCTCAGCTCCGATAAAAAGTGTCAGAGTTTCTAAAGTCGACGCCTGTTTTTTCTCTAGAGCTGATTTAATATTTAATACGCCGTCCCCTTCATATAAAAAGAGGCTTTCATCAGCCTTGGCCAATTCTGAAGCTTTAGCTAATGTGGAAAATTCGGATATCTTCATGGGCCATGCTCTACCCGATTGTTTACACGCTTCACCTGCGATCTTTTCCCAACGTTTCACTTTGACTGTTAGATCTTTGGACAAGCTTTTTACAAAACTTCTATCACTTACCACTGGCAGAATTTCAGTCGCACCTAGTTCAACACATTTTTGAATAATCAAATCCATTTTTTGAAATCGAGGAACACATAAAATGATTTTCACATGGGGAAATGGCATTGGTGATAGCTTGTCGATTTTTTCAATGTCGAGTGTTGCTGACTTTTTACCAATTTGATTAATCACTGCAAGGGCAATTCGCCCTTCGCCATCAAGGAGTTCAACACGCTCGCCCTCTTCAAGGCGACAAACGTTTTTTAAATGATGAAACTCATCACCGTCAAGATGTACAGCTTGGTTTTCATTTAAATTATCTGGTGTAACAAAGAATCTACGCACTCAAACACTTTATTTTGAAATGATGAGGGATGTCCACTCTTCATCTTTGGTCTCACTCATTAATTTACAATTTGTGCGGCTCAAAAAACTTTTTATAAAAGCACTTGCACCATCAGTCAAAATACCTGACAAAATCAAATATCCACCAGGCTTGAGAGCATTCAACAGCGGTTTTTTTAATTCCATCAAAACACCATCAATAATATTTGCGACAACAACGTCGTATTTCTTTTTAATCTGATGTAGTTGTTTTTCTGTCACACGGCATTTCTTAGTTTTATTAAGCTTAAACATCTTACGACATTCACGCCACGATTCAGGATCATTATCAATAGCTAGACATTTAAGTGCGCCAAACTTTTCTGCCACGACTGAAAGTATCCCGCTACCCGCACCAACATCTAAAATAGTTTTGCCTTTAATTTTATTTTTCTTCGATAATTTTTTAAGATGCTCAATTGCAAAACGTGTGGTCGCGTGTGTGCCTGTGCCAAAAGCCATACCCGGTTCAATAATCACTGTTTTAGCTCTAGGCATTAGTTTTGAGACTTCCCAAGCTGGTACAAAACGAAGGCCTGCGGCAGAGAACGGTTTAAAATATTTTTTCCACTCTTTGAGCCAATCTTGATTTGCTTGAAGCTCCCAACTCATGCGCGTTAATGGAGATCGACTTTGAAGCCAACGTGAAACTTTCCATTCCATTTCATCACGCATACGGGGATCAAAATAAGCTGTGATACTGATCAATTTTGTTGTTTTAATTTTCGCTTCGTATCGAAGTAAGGGCTGTGAAAATAAGAGGTTCTCTACTATCCCCCAACACCCTTGATTAAAAAGCCACACAGAAAGAGATGGTTCAAGTGATCGAGGAAGACCTTCAAGTCTTAACTCCCAAAACGTGTCTAAGGGAGGATTCACAGTTAGTGTTTTTTTTCTCAAAAATTAATTCCTGGTTGTCGTTAAATCCGTTTGACCTTGAGCTACAGGCTTTGACTCTTTTTTTGGTGTAGCTTTTAGATTTTCCTCGGCAACTGTTTCTGGAGCAGGAGCTGGTACAGGCGCTACGGCTACATCACGGGTGGGTAAATCTTCAACTAATTCTACTCGATCACCTAACATTACTTGCTCAAATTGAACAACAGGAATTTGTTCAGGGCTTACTTGACTAGCAAGTCTTGCTACACACATAGATTTTTGAGCATGAATTACTTTCAAATGTGCAATGGGTACGATGAGATCATCTTGAGCTTTATTACGATAAATGTCGATCACTGGAACCCTACGCTTCACAGCTACATACTGACCAACGCGCATACCTTCATCAGTACCTAAATTAATGTAGTAGTCGCGAAAGATAGGTTCGTTATCATGAAGCGGTAAATTCTTTCGAATGGCGAACACAGAATAATCTTTCGGTCGCGCTAGTGCTTCGTTGATATTGAAAAGTTGCGCAAGAATGAGCGCTGATAGAATTACAAATATAGACTTCATCACCATGACAATCCCTCTCCCTGGGTTGCTATCCTCCATCCTGGATTGTCCAATAAGCCGTCCTGGCTACTTATATAAACGGCAAAAATGTCGAACTTATTAACTGGACCAAGGACTAATATTTATGGGCTGTTACCTGCGCAACAATGCAAATCGCTCAATAATTTATTCTACAGTTACTGACTTAGCAAGATTACGGGGCTGATCAACGTCGCGCTTTAATTCTACAGCCAAATGATAACTTAAAAGCTGCATGGGTATTGAGGCCAGCACTGGATTAGTAGTCCATGAGGCTTCGGGTATACTTAAATAATGGGTGCTTAATCTTGCCAAAGTTTTATCATCGCCAGAACCAATAGAAATAATTTGTCCACCACGAGCCCGTACTTCTTCGATGTTGCTCACATTTTTTTCATACAATTCATCACGCGGAGCCATCACAACAATGGCCATAGTTTTATCAACGAGTGCGATAGGGCCATGCTTGAGTTCACCCGACGGATAACCTTCTGCATGAAGATAAGTAATTTCTTTAAGTTTCAAAGCACCTTCAAGGGCAACGGGATAATTTAAGCCACGACCTAAATATAAAAATCCTTTGTATTCACATAAAGATTTAGCGGCCTCTTTAAACCATTTATCGTGATTAAGACAAACCTCAACTTGGCTTGGCAACGCGAGAAGTGCCTCAATATATTCTTCGATTTCTTTTTCAGAACAAGTTTTACGAATACGTGCAAGTTGATAGGTCAGCATGTAAAGTGACACGATTTGTGCAGTGAAAGCTTTTGTGCTGCAAACACCAATCTCTGGGCCAGCCTGGGTGTAAAGATGTCCGTCAGCTTCACGATCAATACTTGAATGAGGAACATTACAAAGACTTAATATTTTTAAGCCCGCTTTTTTACAAAGTCTCAAGCACGCAAGTGTATCTGCTGTCTCACCGCTTTGACTTACGGTGACGACCAAAGTTTTTGTATCGAGTACCGGATGCCGGTAACGAAATTCACTTGCGATATCAACATCAGTGGGAAGTTTTGCGACTCGCTCTAATAAATATTTTGCAATAAGTGCTGCATGCCAGCTTGTTCCACATGCAATAAGTTGAATGCGGTTAAACCCAGCTAATTCTTTTTCAGTAATACCGAGATCTTTTATTTCAATGCGAAGTGGGTTTCTCTCTAAATGAGCTTCAAGTGTTTGTCTCAAGGCTCGTGGTTGCTCAAATATTTCTTTTTGCATGAAATGATCAAACCCGGCTTTTTCTGCCATGGCTAAATCCCATTTTACTTCGACGATTTTCTTTTTGATTTCTTTGCCAACATGATCAAAAAATTCTACATCACCTTTATGACTAACAACTATTTCACCGTCTTCGAGATACACCACTTTATTTGTATGCTCGATCAAGGCTTGCACATCACTGGCAATAATTATTTCACCTTTACCAAGCCCCACCAACATGGGTGTTCCATTTTTAAATGCCAAAAGTGTGTCAGGTTCTTGTTCATTCACAACCAAGATAGAATAAGCCCCACGCAATTGAGGTATTACTTTTAACGTTGCAGCCAAAAGTTGTTTCCCCTGCTTCAATTCTGCATGCAGAAGATGAGCAATGAGTTCTGAATCAGTTTCGGATTTAACTTCGACACCTTGTTTTACAAGGGTTTCATAAATCTCACGGTAATTTTCAATGATGCCATTATGAACAATTGCAATTGGCCCCACTTTATGAGGGTGCGCATTGCGCTCATTGGGTTCACCGTGTGTGGCCCAACGAGTGTGACCAATACCGGTGGGGCCGCTAAATTCTATATTTTTTATTTTTTCTTCAAGGCGTGTGAGCTTTCCCGGACTACGCTCTACTTTTAAACTAGCACCATCAAAAATCGCAACACCAGTGCTATCGTAACCGCGGTACTCCAAACGACGTAGACCATCGAGTATTACTTTTTTAGGACGCTGAGGCCCCCAATAACCGACGATTCCACACATACTGCTTTTATGACTCCTTATTATAGTTTGTCTTTGTTGTTTGTCTTGAGCGAGCGATGGCCAATGCTTTTGAAGGCACATCTTCTGTAATAGTACTTCCGCTAGCAATAACAGCACCATCACCAACAGTTACTGGTGCCACAAACTGAGTGTCACTTCCTACAAAAACATTTTTACCAATTTTTGTTTTATATTTTTTACGATCAACAGCGTAATTACACGTGATGGTTCCACAACCTATATTTGTATCTTCACCAATTTCCGCATCACCTAAATATGTTAAATGATTTGCCTTAGCTCTTGCACCCAATCGAGTTTTCTTAAGCTCAACAAAGTTTCCAACATGGGCTTCATGCTCAACAATAGTTTCTGGTCTCAGCCGTGCGTAAGGTCCAACAACTGCAGACTCATGAATTTCGCTTTGATCTACAAGTGTTCCCCAACGAAGCTCAACTCGATTACCAATTTGTGATGCACGCACATGACAATAGGGTTCAATGTTGCAACCGACTCCGATAGTTGTGCCTGCTGATATGACACATCCTTGGCCAATAACGGTCTCAGCCCCAATTGTGACATCGGCATCAATGTAAGTTGTATTCGGGTCAATAATTGTTACACCCAATTGCATAAGCTCTCGTGCTTTACGATTATAAAGCGAGCGTGTTGCTCTAGCTAAATCTTCTTGGTTGTTTACTCCTACACCAATGCGCGCAGGGCCAGTGAGAACTTCAACTTTCTTTTTGTCATTGAGGGTGAGCTTGATAATATCGGTGAGATAAAATTCTTTTTTCGCGTTGTCGTTGGTAATTAATGGAAGATACTTTTTTAATATTTCACCTTTAACGACATACACGCCGGTATTGATTTCATTAATCTTCTTTTCAATTGCTGATGCGTCTTTTTCTTCTACAATTTTTTTAATGCGCCCTTGACCGTCTCGTACGATACGACCTAACCCTGTCGGGTTTTTCACCCGGGCTGATACAACTAAAACATCAGAATTTAGTTTTGAAAAATGATGCAGGGCCGCACTAAAATCTTCACCACTTACGAGCGGGGTATCACCGCAACATATAATCACATTTTCAGCGAGCGTTTCAATTTGGGCACTCTTTACGGCGTCAGCTGTACCTAATTGTGTGGTTTGGGCGAAAAATTCGATTCCAGGCTTACCCCAAAGGTGCTGCCTGACTTGGTCTCCAGCATAACCCACCACGACACGAATATTATTCACTCCAGCACTACTTAATGCGTTAAGTACGTGATCAATCAGGGGGCGCCCTGCAGCGGCATGTAATACTTTGGGTTTTTGCGTTTTCATACGCTCACCCCGACCTGCTGCCAATACTATTGCTGTGGTTTGTTTTGCCATATTTGCTAAGAACGTATCTCAGGCTCGACAAATCGGTCAAGACAACCTTACAATTTTAAGTTCATGATCGGAAATATGAAACTTCTCACAAAATCAGCAGGGCAAAAAGATATTCTCATGTACCAATTTGGGGATCCTCAATTACCCACGATGGTTCTCATTGGGGGGGTCCATGGAGATGAACCCGAAGGGGCATTGGTCGTTGAAGACTTCATAGAACATGCAAAAGTAGATTCACAGAAATTTAAATGCAATGTGATTGTTATTCCCAGTTTAAATCCAGATGGTTTAGCTAAAAATGAACGCACAAATGACAATGGGGTAGATTTAAATCGAAATTTTCCGGCCTCTGATTGGAGTAAAGATCACAAAGCGCCACGATACTACCCTGGCCCGACACCAGCTAGTGAGCCTGAGGTAAAAGCTTTGGTCCAAATTTTAAAAGAATCAAAACCGTTTTTGGTTGTTCACTGTCATACGTATATTCCACAAATTTGTTACACCGGCGAAAAATCAAAAAAATGGGCTGAAATACTTATTAAAGATTTTGGGTATCCAATGACCGATGATATTGGCTACCCAACACCAGGCAGCCTGGGCCAATATTGTTTTCATGATTTAAAATCAGCATGTGTTTGCATTGAACTTCCCGAAAATGTTGAACGCAGTCAGGGTTGGAAAATTATCGGCCCGGCTTTACTGGAGATCGCACTCCGTGGCCCCTAAAAACACTCCTATTAATAAAAATCTTGTACGTGCTGTGATCTTTGATCTAGATGACACGCTTTTTGATACTTACGGGCAACTCGTAAAACCTGCAAGTCGTGAAGCTTGCGAAGCCATGATTCGTGCTGGTCTTAAAACAAAGATAGATGAATGTGTAATGGCTAGAGAAAAGTTATTCACAGCTAACCCTCGAAAAAATATTTACGAACAACTTGTTGAGCATTTCGGTCTCAATGAGAATGTTAATAAAAAAGATGTCATTCAAGCTGGCTTTAATGCATTTCATGACCGGCATATAAATGAAGAGATCTCTCTTTTTTCTGATGCACTTGAAATCATAAAGGCATTAGGTGAAAAATTTGAATTGTACCTTGTCACTCTGGGGACCCCAAGCACTCAACAGAAAAAAATTGAACTCCTAGGGCTGGAAGAATATTTAAAAAAAATCTATATCGTTAATATCAACAACTCAAAAACAAAATTTACAACGTTTCATGAAATCCTCACCACTTCAAAACATGAGCCTCGTGGTTTTGTGAGTATTGGAAATCGTATCGATAGTGAAATTCGAGACGCCAAAGAATTAGGGATGCAAACAATTCTCATGCTCCACGGTGAGTACGTACAACTTCAGCCACAGACAAGTTTTGAGGAGCCCGATGCGAAAGTCGAGACGCTAAGTCAACTTCGCGAGATTCTATTGTGAGAGCTAGTATTCTCATCGTCGGGCATCCCACTCCCGGCACTGTAGAATTTGGAGCAGATCACTGCGAAAATTATGACAACGCACTTGAAATACTTAAAACAAACCCTTACGCCGTTGTAGTTGCCGCAGATCGACTGCCTAAATCACCAGACACCAAAATCAATGACAGTTTTGATTTTTTAAAAGAAACCCGTTCACTCAACTCTGATGTTCAAACAATACTTGTAGGTTTAGAAATCAGCCCTCTAGAATTACAAAGAGCCATAAACGTAGTTGGAGTTTTTAAAATTATTCCTGAATTTGAAATTGAAACTTTGCAAATCGCCGTTCGTGAAGCACTTGAAGAATATGAACTCATCAAACAAAACCAAGCATTTTTATTACTTACTCAAGAACAAAACCAACGCTTGCAGCATTTAAGCATTCTTTTAGAAGAAAAAGTTAAAGCGCGCGAAAACTTTCTTGTCGAAGCGCGAGAAAAACTTTTGCAAGCCACCCGTCGCACCGAAGCGCTGAATCGCGCCCTTGTAACAATTCAAAGAAGTCTTACAAAACAAGAAATCGAACATCACCTTAAAGACGCCCTCCAAGTAGCACTGGGGCTTTCATGGACACGTATTCTTTTTAAAGATCAGAGTTTCCTTGATCAAGTTGAAGCAAGTTCGATTGTGAACATGGCCGTTTTCTCAGCCCCCCTTTGGCGCGATCAAGATTTGCTGGGGCATATTTATTTTGCTCGTGATAATAAAAAACCATTCACCTCTGACGAAGATGATTTTCTTTTACAAGTGAGCGATGCTGTTGGTCTTGCAATCGATAGGCTCATGGCGCTTGAAGCTATCGAATCAGTGAAACAAGAATGGGATTCTACATTTGATTCAGTGACTGACCCACTTTCACTAGTAGACGAAAATTATCAAATTGTACGCGTGAATAAATCATATGCCGGAAAAACAACCATCCCCCTTGATAACATTGTTGGTAAAAAATGTTATGAGGTCCTCTTTAATCGCGAAAGTCCCTGTGAGAAATGCCAGTTAGGTCAAAGCTTTGATCTAGGAGAAGTGGCTCTACCTGATGGATCACAAGCACACTTCTCAGTAAGCTCACATCCTGTTCGCCTTGATACTGGCAAAAAAAGTTTTGCACTTTTTTATCACGATATTAGTGAAGAGCAAAAAATTCAGAGGCAAATTCTTGAGTCATCAAAAATGGCAGAAATCGGAACCATTGGCTCAAGCATTGCCCATGAAATTAATAACCCACTAGGGGGCATGATCGCATTTTTGCAAATACTCAAAGGTGAAATCGCAAAAGCAGATCGCATATACCCTGACATCGTTGAAATGGAACAAGCTGCAATACGATGTAAAACAATCGTTGAAAATCTATTAGCCTTTACTCGAAAATCAGTGAGTAATGATCTTCAAATTGCTCAACTAGGTGAGCTCATCAGACTCGTCGCTAATATTATGGAGCTTCAAACCCGAGGGCTTGGAATTCAAATTGATAAAGAATTAAATGATGCAGCCATAATAATAAAAGCCGACACAAATCAGCTCGTACAAGTTCTTGTCAACATTACGCAAAACAGCTGTGAAGCAATTGCAGAAAGATTAGCAACAGGGAAACGACAACCTCCAGGAAAAATTTTAATTAAGAGTAGCTACACAGATGATTTTAAAAAATTTGTAAAAATAGAAATTACTGACAATGGCACGGGGATTCCAACGCCAGATCTAGCAAGGGTTTTCACGCCATTTTTCACTACAAAAGATAAGACAAAAAATCCAGGACTTGGGCTTAGTGTAAGCTATCAAATTGTCAAGGATCATGGAGGCCAGATGGAAATTTCTTCCCTCATGGGCCAGTCAGTTACGGTTTTTATCACACTTCCTGTCGCCAAAAGTCCAACTGGACAACAAATTTTTGACTAAGAAATTTCAATCCTGAGAAAATTTTGATACCATATTTTTATGGCCCAATGAATGAGCCATAGTTCTCTAAACCATGGAAGGAAAAGAGATGCAGCCATCGCGTATCCTTGTCGTCGATGACGAGTCCAGTATCAGAATCGCATTATTTAGAGCATTAGAAAAAAGAGGCCATCAAATTCTCACGGCCAATTCTTTGACAGAAGCGGAAACCCTAGCTTCTAGCGAACAAGCCTTAGACCTTTTACTAGTTGATCTCAGGCTTCCTGATGGCAACGGGCTCGATCTCATGGTGAAACTCCAAAAGATTCACCCCCAATGCCAAACCCTAGTACTCACAGGCTTTGGAACAATTCAAAATGCGGTTGAAGCCACTAAGCGCGGGGCTTTTCATTACATCACTAAACCGTTTAACATTGATGAAGTTCTCACTCTTGTTGATAAAGCCATCGAGCATAAAAAACTCAGACAAGAAAATAAAAATCTTCGCAGCCAACTTCATGAAAAATATAAATTTGAAAACATCATTGGTAATTCTCCAGAGATCAGCCAAGTCTTTGAATTAATCGAACGCGTTGCAGACAGTGATTCAACTGTTCTCATTACAGGTGAATCCGGTACCGGAAAAGAACTTGTTGCCCGAGCCATTCACTATAACTCTTCACGCACAGAAAAACTTATGGTCCCCGTAAATTGTGGAGCCATCCCCGAAGATCTTTTAGAGAGTGAACTTTTCGGACACGTGAAAGGCGCATTCACAGGAGCCATCTCAAGTCGTCAAGGCCGTTTTGAAGTTGCCCACGGGGGAACCATATTTCTAGATGAAATTGGCGATATGAGCCCCAATCTTCAAGTAAAATTGTTACGCGTATTACAAGAGCGAAGATTTGAACCTGTTGGCACAGCAAAAACAATTGAAGTAGATGTTCGAGTTATTGCCGCTACTCACAGAGACTTAGATTTATTAGTGGCAGAAAAACAATTTCGTGAAGATCTCTTTTACAGACTCAATGTTATCCCCATTAAAATTCCAGCCCTGCGACAAAGAAAAAGCGATATCCCACTTTTACTTCAACATTTCATCGCACATTTTAATGAAACAAAACGTCGAGACATCCAAGGCATTGATCAAGACGCAATGGATTTACTCATGAGCTATCAATGGCCCGGCAATGTGCGAGAGCTTGAAAATCTGGTCGAGCGACTTGTGATCTTAAAAGGTCGTGGTATTATTGAGAGCCGAGATCTTCCTGAGCGTTATCAACAGCGCAATGTTTCTTTAAATCCTGAAAGCCTTTCTTTGCCAAACAAAGGATTAGATTTCAACTCAGCCGTTGATAATTTTGAGAACACACTTATCATGCAAGCACTTCAGCGCACTGGTTGGAATCGCAATAAAGCAGCAAGCCTTTTAAATCTTAATCGCACCACACTGGTTGAAAAAATTAAGAAAAAAGGCCTTACTCCCCCCGAACGCTCAATGTAATTATTTTTTTGCCCAGGGGTTACCTAGTGCGCGATATAGAGAAATACTCCCGGCGCCAAACACTGCAAGCCATGACAAAAGAATTATATAAAGAAATTCTGGAACTCCAGCTATGTCAGTGATGGTTTCAATTGATTCACTTTTTGCAGTAACAAGTGCCACACCCATTGTTATGGCTAACGCAACAGATGCGTAACGCACAAATACTCCCACAATAAGCAGCGCACCACAAACTAGCTCTGTCAGTGCCACAAGCCATGCATGGAACTCAGGCATGGGTATTCCCAATTCAAGAAAAAACTGAGTCACTTTTGCTATATGACCCAATTTGCCCCATCCTGCCTCAACAAACATGACCCCTAAAGTGAGCCGCGTTAGCAGCCCAGGAAGCCATTTCATTTTCTCAGCAATAACTAAAACTTTAGTATGGAATTTTTTAAGCTTTTTCATTGATCCCCCAGGTTGCCTACTCTCACTGCTAGAATAACTAGAATGCTAATTCGAAATGGCTGCAAATAACAATGATCTGTGCTGACTAAGTTAAAAACAACCGCTAAGTATCATTACGTTATTTAATAATATCTTTAAATTTCAATTACTTATGCATCAATATAAATCACTCATCTGTAAAAGCTGTCTAAAACACCGGAAAATCAGCGAAGAAAAACTCAACGATTTCAAGGCCCCTGGGTGGCCCAACCGTTGCTCTATAGGCCTATGTAACAAGCTTCGAATCCCAAGGGGGCCTAAGAAGGATTTTGGGCCCTGTCCCCCAACGCGTAGAATCTTGGTATCGAGTTTGCTTTCTCAAAGGAGGAGGGTAGAGAATGAAAACTAAACTGACACTATTTTTATCTCTATTTATTCTGGCCCTGGGCTTGGCAGCCCCTTATGCAAGTGCGTCGATTCCTGATCGAGCACGTTCTATTGATCTTAAAGTTGTACCCATCTATTCAGTCAGAAAGCCTTTGATTAATAAAGAAGTCATTAATCAGTACTTTCCGCCATTAACTCCTACGAATAATGAAAAAGTAGTGGCTCTACAATTTAGAGATGGCGTAGGACAAAAAGTTTTAGAAAACCTCGTTAATGGAGAATATTTTAAACAAACTCCGATTGGTAAAATTGCAACTCAGATACAATCAGTCACACAGACCACTCTTGTGCTTTCAAAACCTGCGAAATCTGAACCAGAACCTGAAAAAAATTCGGATTTTGTTGATTCCCAAGAATCAAGTGCAACAGATCAGACTGCACCAGCAGAGACCCAAGCAAATGCGAATGACATCATCCATACTATAAATTTTAATATTAGAGCCCTTGAACATCGCGCCATTCTCACATACACGGGTTGGCTTTCATCAAATCTCACCTACACAATGGATGACAAATCTCTTCTCACCGAAATTTCAAAACCAATTACACAAAGTACAACATTATCATTGAGCAATAAATCGGTTGTAGGGCAATTCTTGCCTGAAGGCACACTCTACATCACCTACATTTTCTAAACTCCCCTAGACACCCATCAAAAAATAAAGGACATTATCCAACGGTTATATCTGTGTCTTTTTCAAAAGGACCAAAATTTATGAATACACAAGTAGGATTAAAACAATTTCGTAACAATGGCTGCGTTTCTTATTTGATTTACGATCGTCAAACAAAAGAAACCGTAGTGATAGACCCTGATGCCACATTACTTGATGAATACGCGCATTTTCTCAGTCACTCTGAGCTTAAACCAATTTGGGTTTTAGATACTCATATTCATGCAGATCATTTCTCTGCGACCCATCTCTTTGGTCAAGAATTTCAATCTGAAATCGGAATGTCTCACCTCACACAAAGTAAAAGACCCACAAAATTTCTCAAAACTGGTGACAAAATAAATTTTGGAGCCCATGAACTCACCGTTCTTGAGACTCCAGGACATACACCTGATTCTCTTTCATTCATCGGAGACGGCATTGTCTTCACTGGGGACTCACTTTTTATTGGCTCAACTGGCCGCACCGATTTTCCGGGCGCTGATGCTTCTCAACAGTGGGAAAGTATTCATAAAATTTTTGAACAATTACCTAAATCGACAGTTGTTTTACCAGCGCATGATTACAACGATTATCTTTTTTCGACTTTAGAAGTAGAAATACAAAAAAATGCACACCTCTTAAAATCAAAAGAAGAATTCATCTCGTTTAAAAAATTAGAATCTATCGTCGCATCTGATGATGAGATTAAAAAAAGAATTGAATTTAATTTAGCTAAAAACCCAACTCCACCAGAAGTTATGGGTGAATGCGCGACCTCTTGTGGAATGCCAAGTAAAGACACCGTAAGTTTTAAGAATATTGGCCCACAAGAATACCTACCCGTTATCAAAGAAAAAGCAGATGGTGTGGCCTTTATCGATGTTCGTGAGGCTGAGGAATTTGAGGCTGGGCATATTCCGGGTACACAAAATATACCCATGTCAGAGCTTGGTTTACACCTATCTGAGCTACGCAAATCGACTAAAATTTATATGTCATGTCTCTCCGGTGGGCGCAGCTCATATACTTCTAAGACATTGAGTTATCTCGGATTTTCAGACGTAACGAACATCAGCGGCGGATTCCGTGGATGGGTCATGACGGGACTACCAATAGAAAAATAACTCGCAGCTTAATTGTCTTGCAGGTCTACTTTATTCCCGCTAAATTCCCGCTGTAGATGGACATATTGGGTAGATCGTTACCCAATATTTAAGGGAGGTATTTATGAAAACACTAATTCTTAGTTTAACACTTACATTATTATTTTCTACAGCAGTTCAGGCTGAACAACTTATTGTGGTTGAATGTCGAAGTTCAAACAACAAAGTTAAATTACACGTAACTTCAAATGCCGGTAATACAAATTTAAATTTATTTGTAAATGAACAGGCTTCAAGAGATTTAAAACTCGACGATTATTCAAAATTTGCAAAAAATAAATTATACACATCACAAGATCTTGCAAATACTCAGCGTCAACAGAACTCACTTGTTGTACTTAGTGTTCCACGAGATGTGTCTTTTTCAACTGGAGAAAAATTTCGCGCCAGCTTAGAAAATCGTGATTACGATTACGACTATTACCACGGTCTCTATCGTTATGTTGACGCTGGCCCATTAGCAAACGGTTATGTAATCCGTCGCTGGGGTTCAGATACACGATTGAAATGTGTTGTTAAAAATTAAATTTAGTTAGTTATTCTAATTTTACAAAGAACTTAAATTGAAAAGCCCCGTTGGAAACGATGGGGTTTTTTATTGATTACTTTACTTCATTTCCGTGTGCACGATAACTCCAGGTCGAGCACCTCGTACCGCGCGTAAGAAAAAACGTCTTTTTCTAAGGTCATCCTTGAACCACCAAAGTTCTTTTGGCTCTACATTGTTTTGCGAAAGTACACACAATGCCTCTGCCAATCTTTCTGTAGGAAAAACACAATAAAGCTCGCCTCCAGTTTTTAATAATCTTTTTGCTCCACGTGCCCATAAATTTAAACTTAAGGTACTATCGTGCCTTGCGAGCTGATCTTGTTTATTCTTATTAACAGGCCCTGAACCTTCAACAAAAAATGGCGGGTTAATAACGAATCGATGAAAGAGATCCCAGTTCATTTTATTTTTAAAAAATGTACTAGCTGATATTTTTTTAGCCTCAGCTTTTTCACCGTAAGATTCTAAGTTTTGTTGAGCTACTTTCACAGCTTCACTGACGATATCAATAGCCAAAACCTTCGTCGCTTTTTTGTGAATGAGCATATCGTAAGCAATGATTCCATCACCACAGCCCACATCGATGGCATAAACTAAACGATTACCCTTACCAATGCCTTTCATTAAACGCACAAGCTGACACCCATCTTGGGTGTGTCTTTTTTGTCCTGATTGAAATTTCCAGTCAGTTTTATACATCTTAAAACTTATTGATTATGAGGCCTGATGGAATTTTGGGATAAAAGAATGTGGATTTGTGAGGCATCTTGCCGAACTTATGCGCGACCGCCATTACATCATCACATGTCGTGGGGCGTACTAGAAAACCAACTTGGAATTCGCTTTTCTTTAGACGGTCTTCAAATTCAGAAATGCTTTTGACATAGGCTATGTCTTCTTCTTTTGGAGAACCCATAAGCTCTAATATATTTTCATGAAGAAGTTCTAAATCAAGTTTCCCGCTTTTTAATAAATCTGATGTGCGCTTAAGACGCATCAGATGATAACCACCATCAGAGAGCATCACTCCAAAGGCTGTTGTCGGAGAAAGTTTTAGTTGTGTTTCAATATCACCTAATGTGGCAACCGGTGTGATTTCAAAATCTTGTTCAAATGTACTGAGAAAAGAATCTTTACTGAAATTTTTAAGCCCTTTTACCAAGCGATGAGTTGGCAAAATCACAGTACCTGGTTGTTTAAACGAGCAGATATTTGCCAAAACATATTTCTGACTTTCTTTTTCACCTTGATGATCTTTAAAAAACTTCAATGCTGTTTCGTAGCGATGATGTCCGTCTAAAATATAAAACTTCTGATTACCCAAAGTTTTTTCTACATCTTTGATAATCTCGACATCAGTTATATTCCACAACTTATGTTCCACACCCATATTATCCGTAAACGAATAAAGTGGCTCCTTACCTGCGACGATTTTTTCAAATTCATCTCCGCTAAATCGTGGGGAATCATAACCTAAAAAAACAGGCTCCATATTGCCTTGGGCTGATTCCATCAACTGGTAGCGATCTGCTTTTGGCCCTGCGAATGTTTTTTCGTGTGGCAAAATAACTTTGTTTTCGTAATCTTCTAATCCAACACGACAAAAAATACCCGTACGACTCAAAGTGCCGTTTTTCATACTCGCAGGTGGAATGTCTTGGCAAAACAACTCATAGCGATCGAGTTTAAATTCTTGCTTGTAAAAATAAAGGCTCGGTTTTTGATCTTGAATTAAGGCACCTTGCTCCATCCATTGCTTGACGTTTTCAGAGGCTTTTTGATGTTTGTTTTCACCTTCGGCTAAAATCACATGTGAAAAATTCCAGGAACTCATTTGTTTCATATTTTTTAATTCAACAGGGGAAATCACGTCATAAGGAGGAACAACAACCTTGGCGAGGCTGCCGACTTTTTGCGTGTCGTAGCGCCAAGCTTGAAACGGTTTTACTACTGCCATTTTTTTAATCCTTTGTTTTTTCTGCTATATCTTTTCGAAAATGCATTCCTTCAAACTGAACACTTTTGATTATTTGGTAGGCTTTTTTTCTGGCTGCGGCAACTGTTTTGTCTATTCCGATTGCATTTAAAACACGACCACCCGCCGTAAGGTAGCCATTATTAGCAATCGTACTTGCATGAAGAAGATATCGAGACTCATCTGGCTTCACTATTTTTTTATCAATGGTAAATCGAATATTTTTTTGTGGTGTATCGGGATAACCAGGCGCCGTAATTACGACACACACAGCAGCTTGGTTTTTCCATTTCAATTTTGGAATTTCGCCATTGGCAACTTTTAAAAATACTTCAGCCCAATTCCCGTCAAGCAGTGGCAAAAGTACTTGAGCTTCAGGGTCACCAAAGCGCACATTATATTCCAAAACAAAAGGCCCAGCTTTTGTCATCATCACACCGATATATAAAACCCCACGATAATCAATCTTGTCAGCCTTAAGACCTTCAAGTGTGGGAATAATAATCTTTTCTTCTAATTTTTTAAGATGTTTACTCCACTGTTTCACAGGTGCAAACGCACCCATTCCACCAGTATTTGGGCCTTTATTTTTATCATGAAGTCGCTTGTGATCTTGGCTTACTGGCAAGAGAACGTATTTGCCCCCAGCAATTAAAAGCATGAGGCTTAGTTCTTCGCCCTTAAGATGTTCTTCAAGTAATACTTTTTGAGCGGCCTTACCTAAAGTTTTTGTCTCAAAAAAATCATGCAAACATTTTTTAAGTTCAACTTGTGATTCACAAATGCGCACACCTTTTCCAGAGGCCAAACCATCGGCTTTGACCACCCACGGTGCTTGAAATTTTTCAGCGGCAGCGGCTTCAACTTCTAATGCCGTGGTGCAGATCACTGCATTTGCAGTTGGAATTTTATGCTTAAGCATAAATTCTTTAGAAAAAACCTTGCTCGTTTCTAATCGTGAGGCCGCAAGTGAAGGGCCAAATACATTAAAGCGTTGGTTTCGCAATGCATCACTTACTCCCGCCGCTAACGGAGCTTCAGGGCCAATGACAATAAGATCTGGTTTGATTCGTTTTGCTAAATCAAGAGCAGTTCTTAAATCATTGGGGTCTGTGAGATAGCAAGTTGCATCCAGTGAAATACCAGGATTTCCAGGAGCACAGCTGACTTGTTTTACTTTTGGGGAGTGCTTCAGAGCTTTTACAAGTGCGTGCTCTCGACCGCCTCCACCGAGTACTAATATGTTCATGCTTTAAAACTATCTTATCAAATTGCGATACTGTCAATTGACCAAAGCTCTGCGTTATCATTACTCTTGCAATTTATAGGGCTACTTTTAATAAAACCGCCATAAATTATAGGGCGCTCATAACCTAAGGATCAAAAAATGGACGACATTGTCATAGTTTCCGCAAAACGAACACCTTTTGGAGCTTTTGGTGGAACCCTCAAAAATTTCACAGCCACAGACCTCGGGGTTGCCGCAAGCCAGGCCGCAATTAAACAAGCCGGTGTTTCGCCCAATGACATTGATCATGTGGTTTTTGGAAACGTCGTACAAAGCAATGTGGATTCTATCTATTCACCAAGACATATTGGTCTTCGATGCGCAATTCCAGAGCACGTTGGAGCATTAGGCCTTAATCGCCTCTGCGGAAGTGGTTTTCAAGCGATCACCACTGCAGCGCAGATGATCATGACAGGTGAAGCCACCATGGTTTTAGCTGGAGGCACCGAGAGCATGTCAACCGTGCCATACATCGTACGTAATGCACGTTTTGGCTATCGTATGGGCCCTGGAGAATTCGAAGACTACCTCACAGCAGCACTGGTTGATCTGTATGCGGGTACTCCCATGGCCATCACAGCCGAAAACCTTGCCACAAAGTATGGCATCACACGTCTTCAAGTTGATGAATATTCTTTGCTCTCACAAAAACGCTGCAAAGCTGGAATCGAAAAAGGAGTTTTTGCTGACGAACTCACAACAGTTGAAGTACCTGATAAAAAAGGGCCGATTCAATTTTCAAAAGACGAACATCCCAGACCCGATGTCACCATTGAAGCATTGGCAAAACTAAAACCTGTATTTAAAAAAGATGGAATCGTAACCGCAGCAGGGTCATCTGGAATCGTTGACGGTGCCGCTGCAGTTATTGTGACATCAGCAAAACTTGCAGAGAAAAAAGGCCTCAAACCACTGGCGCGTCTTGTCTCTTGGGCCAGTGTGGGTTGTGATCCAAAAATCATGGGCATAGGCCCCGCCCCCGCATCACGTAAAGCATTAGAGATCGCAGGTAAAAAATTAAGCGATATGAATCTTATCGAAGTAAATGAAGCCTTTGCAGCTCAATATCTTGCCGTTGAAAAAGAACTAGAACTTAATCGTGAAATAACCAACGTCAATGGCGGCGCAATTGCTATTGGTCATCCCCTGGCAGCTTCAGGCACAAGACTCACCATGCATTTGATTTATGAACTTAGACGACGTAAACAAAAGTATGGTTTGGGTTCAGCATGTATCGGTGGCGGACAAGGTATTGCTGTTGTTTTAGAAGCATTCTAATTTAAACGAGGAACTCATCAATGATTAAACTTAAAGATAAAACATTTGTAATTACTGGCGGAACAAGTGATGTGGGTCGAGCACTGGCTTTAAACCTCACCAGTCTTGGTGCAGACATCGCAATTCTTGATAAAAACCCTGAGAAGGCTCGTAGAATCGTTGATGAAATATCTGAAACTCGCGAGGTCAAAGAATCTTTCGGAAAAGCAGCGTATTTTGAAGTTAATCTTACGGATCATAAAGCCGTAAAAGAAGCAGTCAGTAAAGCGGCAGAAACTTTTGGCGGAATCGATGTTCTTATCGGAGGGCTTTTTACATCAAAAGTTTCTTTGATCAATTCTCCTGACTATTTAGAAGAATTTGAGCGCATGATTGACATTAATACTAAGAGCGCTGTTTACACCACACAAGCCATTGTACCCTTTATGCGTGGTCGTAAACGTGGAAAAATTATTTATCTCATATCTGATTTAGTTCGCTGGGGCTCTGAAGGCGAATCCATTTTAGCGATCAGTCGCGGTGGGATTATTTACTACGCAAGATCATTAGCTCGTGAATTAGCTTCATCCAATATTGCGGTGAATTGTGTGGCCATGGGCCCCACAGAAGATTACTTACTTGCGCGAGATCCAAGTGCTTCAAGTATTAAAGTCACAGAAGAAAAATTATTAGCAGCAATGCCCATGGGAAGAACTTTGCGAGCAGACGAAATCGCCCAAGTAGTAACTTTTCTTTCAAGCCCACTAGCTGATGCCGTCACAGGGCAAACCTGGTCAGTTAACGGTGGTCTAACAATGTTTTAATTTTACCAAGAGTAAATTACTAAGTTGGCTGTTATGGATCCAAAATCATAATCTGAACAGAATTTGAAGTAGGAACAAAAATAACGTTTTCACCTTTACTCAATTCCCCAATCATACGCCATAATTCTTCTTTGAAATTCAACCCATACTTTTTTAGTTCTTGCTGTGCTACTTTCTCGTTTGCCCGAACTGCTGTTATTACATCAGAAATTAGTTTTCTACGTAAGTTTGCGAGCTCACTGCTTTTTCTTACAGTCGATAGGGGTAACATTTCTGCATAATCTTCATGGGCAAAATATGGTTTTACAATCACCAATTTTTTTAAATCAAATGCAGTAATTGGAACAATCGGGAAACCTAAATCTTGTATAATTTTTGTGAGTGCAATCTCTCTTAAAAAAGAAGTTTTATATTTACCGTCATATATTTTAACAATTTGATTTCCATCAGCCAGATGAACTCGAGAGATATTATCATTCCCTTTTGAAAGTGGATGATCTTCATATCGGTAAGTCTTTTCGTTTATTTCAATAAAAGTGCGCTCTAATTTCGCTCCGCTAAACCTCATTTGGCCTTCACTGGTTTGATTAGAAGAGTTTTTCCCAAACGTTTTTTCTGCTTGTGTTGTGTGGTAAAGCTCATACAAAGCCGAAGCACAACTGGCGTGTGCCTCTTGATTTAAAATCGCAGAAAACACTGTCAAAAGAACCATCAAAGTGACGTTAATACGCCCTCTAATAACCTTATGAGCATCCTGTAGTTTTTGATTATCCATGGGATTGATCTATGGAATTAACATGCCAAACAACTACGGCACGCACATTGCTTTGTAAATGACTGGAGTTGCCATGCAGAAAATTAAGAGAGTCACACCTCGGGTTTCAATTATCACAAGCCTATTTTGGGCTTTAATTTTTTTAACTGCAAATCAAGTTTGGGCTTCAAGCTCAAGACCCATCGATTCTATTTTATATAACATTTCAACAACCACTGAAGATCAATTGACACTCGTGCAAGGAAACAACAACTCTAAAACTCCAGTACTGAATTTAGGCCCGGCAGAAACATTACTTGTAAATGCAACGTGGAGTTTTATTCAAACTCAAAAACGCGTTTGGAATTGGGAGTATGATCCACCAAGCAGAATAGCGCATTATTGTGTAAATGAATGCGCTTGTGTAACCGAGGAAATTGGAACAGCGCTTAAAGTAAGTTTTCCAGGAATTAAAATTTATACCCTGCGCACTGCAAGAACGGTTAATAAACTCATGGGAGTTCAGGTTTTAGTAGGTGATGCAAAATTCATCGCAAATTGGGATTACCATATTGCGCTACTCGTTGGAAACAATGACGGCCAATGGGGTGTAATTGACCCCATTATATTTTCAGATCAAAAACCACACGCATTATCAGAATGGTTTGGACGCTTTCTTCAACCCAACCAAACTTTTATTCTTCAAAAACTGACCCCTGCCTTAATTCAGTGATTGTACGGCTTTACTTTTTACCCTGCCAATGCAATAAAAGATCGTTCGCAAACATATAGAAATACAGGGGTACTCATCCTATGAAACCATTTGAAGGTTCTGATTTTTACAATATCGATTCTATGCTCACAGAAGAAGAACGCATGATTCGAGATACCGTCAGACAATGGGTTTCAAAAGAAGTCATTCCCATCATCGAAAAATACGATCGAGAAGGTACATTTCCAAAAGTATTAGTTCCACAACTTGCCGAAATGGGAACCCTTGGAGCAACACTTAAAGGCTACGGTTGCGCGGGGCTTAGTTACACAGCGTATGGCCTTATCATGCAAGAACTTGAGCGCGGCGATTCAGGCTTGAGAAGTTTTGTGAGCGTGCAAGGAGCGCTTTGTATGTTCCCCATTCACGCTTATGGTACTGAAGAACAAAAGCAAAAATATCTTCCTGGAATGGCGGCCGGCAAAATCATTGGCTGCTTCGGACTCACAGAACCTGACTTCGGTTCAAACCCCGGTGGAATGCTCACACGTGCTCGTAAAGATGGTGACAGCTACATTCTTAACGGCAGTAAAATGTGGATCACCAACGGTGGCCAAGCCGAGGTAGCAATTGTTTGGGCAAAAACAGAAGACGGAAAAATTCGTGGATTTCTCGTCGATAAAGGAACTCCAGGTTACACAACAAAAGACATTCACGGCAAATTCTCACTAAGAGCAAGTGTCACAAGTGAACTTAACTTTGCAGATTGTCGTATTCCTGCATCAAATTTACTTCCAAATGTTGAAGGTCTTAAGGGCCCCTTTGGTTGCTTAAATAACGCACGTTTCGGAATCGCTTGGGGCGCACTTGGCTCTATGATGGCTGTATTTCATGAAGCCACAGAATATGCAAAATCACGTATTCAATTTGATAAACCCATCGCAAGTTACCAATTGGTTCAAGCAAAACTGGCCTATATGTTAACTGAACTCACCAAGGGTCAACTCGTAGCACTCCAATTAGGGCGCATGAAAGACCAAGGCTCAGCCAAAGCACATCATGTGAGCTTAGCTAAAATGAATAACGTTTCAGAAGCCCTAAAAATTGCACGTATCGCCCGCGATATCTTAGGTGCAAACGGCATTACAGATGAATATCAAGTTGGTCGCCACATGAGAAATCTTGAAAGCGTAAACACCTATGAAGGCACTGAAGACATTCATCGTTTAGTTCTGGGTGAATACATCACCGGAATTCCCGCTTACCGAGTGAACTAATACTGTGACATAAAAAAAAGCCCCTGATTTCTCAGAGGCTTTTCAAAATACAATTTTAAGCAGTCTTATGAACGTGATTTCTTAAAGCAATCACGGCAATAAACTGGTTTTGCTGGATCGGGCTTGAAAGGAACCTGAGTTTGAGCACCACATGTGGAGCAAACAGCAGAGAACATTTGTCTGTCGCCACGGTCTTCACCACCACGGCCTCGTCCACCACCACCACCACCGCCACCACCTTCACGACCGGTTTTACGGTTGTCGCGGCAGGGTTTGCACCTTGTAGGTTCATTTTGAAAACCTTTTTGTGCATAGAATTCTTGTTCGCGTGATGTAAACGTAAAATCAACACCACAGTCCTTACATTGAAGGGTTTTATCTGAGTAACTCACTTTAGGGTTCCTTTTTTTGAATGGTTTAACATATTTTTCTCGGGGCGCTTAGTCCCCTAGGAGTTTCTTTACTGAAAACCGGTGGGAATACTTTGCAAGCCTTATCAATAATATTAACGCACAAGCCCATAGAATGCAAGGGGCCCTTATACTTACTGGGTTTTTTTAACATTTATGGCTTTTGGCCCTTTGGGCGCACTTCCTACTTCATATTCAACCTTATCACCTTCGTTTAATTCCTCCCCAGGCGGGACATCTGTTGAATGTAAAAAGATATCCTCACCGTCATCGCCAGTAATAAAACCAAAGTGCTTTTTAGGATTATACCACTTCACCTTCCCCGTTTTCATTGCTGTATCTCCTAGTGCAACGGGTCTTAAAGCTCTTATATTTATGCTAAGGGTCTTGGCGCTTATCGTCAAGCCGCTGAAATCGTTTATAGTGAATTCTAGACATGCGTCATATGACTACCCGGTAGGACCCATGTAAAAAGTAGACTTAATTTACGGCATTTTAAAGCGCGATTTTGTCACTTTTTTCGACACAAATTAAAAATTCCTTAATGATTTCAATGGGCATTGGTATTGCTAATAACGGTATTGTCCCGGCTTGTGTTCCAAGCCTTGTTGAAGTTGAAGCATTCCCTGAGAATGCGGAAGGTAGTTGTTGTGGAACGTTTATATCGTGTCGTTTTCTTAGCTTTATTTATCATAGGTTTTGTTGGAGCAGCAGCTAGTAGCAGCCAATCGGGCCTAGGATCTGATGAATCTGCTTTGGTTTCTATGATCAAAGATGTGCGTTTGGCCCAAGAGGCAAATGAGATCAACGAAGGTCGTTGGAATCAAAATGTTCAAAGCCTAAATGAAGATTCACTCGCGCGGGTTGAGGCCGTGTTTGCTCACGACTCATCTGTCACCACTGTTCAAAAGTAAGAGTTAAAGCACTCTTGCCTGTCGTATAGTAATCGTCTACTTTCGAACTTAAAAGTAGACGATTACCTCTGTGAGGAGAATATGGCGGAGTTACCCAAAGGGTTTGAACCCACCCAAGTTGAAAATAAGTGGTATCAATACTGGTCAGATAAAAATTATTTTTCAGCTGACGAAAATTCAAAAAAGCCATCTGTCAGTTTTGTCATCCCACCGCCAAACGTCACGGGCGTTTTGCACATGGGGCATGCGCTAAATAATACTCTTCAAGACATCATCGTTAGATTCAAACGCATGCAAGGTTTTAATGCCCTCTGGATTCCCGGCATGGACCACGCGGGCATCGCTACACAAATGGTTGTTGAACGCATGCTCGCAAAAGACGGAGTAAAACGTGAACAACTGGGTCGTGAAAAATTCGTAGAAAAAGTTTGGGAATGGAAAGCGCAATCAGGCGGAATGATTCTGGGCCAACAAAAACGCCTTGGCTTAAGCGTTGATTGGAAACGCTCGCGCTTTACTTTAGATGAAGGGCTATCCCTTGCTGTACGCAAAGTCTTTGTTGATCTTTACAACGAGGGCTTGATCTATCAAGGAAACCGCCTTGTAAACTGGTGTCCACGATGTCAAACCGCAATCTCTGATCTAGAAGTTAAACATTCCGATACCAAGGGTACACTTTGGCATATTCGTTATCCGTTAGCCAATAACGCAGAAGTGATCGTTGCTACTACGCGACCTGAAACTATGTTGGGTGATACTGCCATTGCGGTTCATCCAGATGATGAGCGCTATAAAAAATTAGTAGGTCTTAAAGTTAAATTACCACTCACTGATCGAGAAATTCCCGTTATCAAAGATGACTATGTTGCAAAAGATTTTGGTAGTGGCATTGTTAAAATCACGCCAGCACATGATTTTAATGACTACGAAATGGCGGTACGTCAAAAACTTCCGATGATTTCCATTCTTGATACCAAAGGTGTCATTAATGAAAAGGGCTATTCCTATAAAGGCATGAAAGTCGTTGATGCACGTAAAAAAGTTTTAGAAGATTTAACTGCTCTGGGTTTATTAGTGAAAGAAGAACCCCACGCTATGTCTGTGGGTCGCTGTGATCGCTGTGAAACGGTGATTGAACCCATGCTTTCAGATCAATGGTTTGTGAAGATCGCTCCACTTGCAAAACCAGCTATCGAAGTTGTTGAAAGTGGAAAAATTAAATTTACTCCTGAGAACTGGAAAAAAACTTACCTTGATTGGATGTACAACATCAATGATTGGTGTATTTCACGCCAGTTATGGTGGGGGCATAGAATACCCGCTTGGAAGTGTGATGATTGCAAAAAACATACTGTCTCAATGCAAGATGCAACTGAATGTCAGTTTTGCGAATCAAAAAATATTAAACAAGACACTGACGTGTTAGACACTTGGTTTAGTTCAGCCCTTTGGCCCTTTAGTACAATGGGTTGGCCCGATAAAACAAAAACATTAGAAAGTTTTTATCCAACCACAGCCCTTGTTACTGGGTTTGATATTATTTTCTTCTGGGTCGCTCGGATGATCATGATGGGTCTTCACTTTATGAAAGATATTCCATTTAAAACTGTATACATTCACGCTCTGATTCGCGATGAAAGTGGTCAGAAAATGTCAAAGAGCAAGGGTAATGTGGTTGATCCGTTAGATCTTGTGAATGATTACGGAACTGATGCATTAAGATTTACCATGGCCAGCATGGTAGGTGCCGGACGCGACATTAAATTTAGTGAAGATAGACTTGATGGTTACAGAAATTTTATTAATAAAATCTGGAATGCAACGCGGTTTTCTTTAACAGCTTTAGAAAATATTAAACTTTCAAAAGATATTAAAAAAGAAGCGTTAACTTTGCCTGACAACTACATTGTGTATGAATTAGAACAAACAATTAAAGTAGTCACTCAAGCTCTTGAAGAATATAGATTCACCGACGCCGCTTCAGCACTTTATAAGTTCACCTGGAATGAGTTTTGTGATTGGTATTTAGAATTATCAAAACCCGTACTCTACGGCACTGATACCGAGCAAAAAGCTCAATCTGGAGCAGTACTTATCGGTGTATTAGAAAGACTCGTTAAACTATTACATCCCTTTGTTCCATTTATTACTGAAGAAATTTATCAATTACTTCCAGATCATGGCGAAAGTGTCATGATACAAAATTATCCAAAAACAGATGATCCTTTTTTCAAATTGGGTTCTAAAAAAGCAGCTGACGAAACAGAACTTATGAAACAAGTTATCACCGCAATACGAAATATTCGTGGTGAGAATCGTATTAGCCCAGCAATTAAAATTGCTGCACGTGTGGCATGTGAAGATGCTCAAGTTTTAGAAGTACTTAAGAAAAATACAGCTTTTGTGTTAAGCCTTGCTAGGCTTGAGAAATTTGATTTGAGCACAAGCGGTGGTGACACAAAAAAGTGTGCTGTGTCTCTGGTGGTATCTGGAAACCTTAGGATTCAAGTTATCATTTCTCTCGAAGGTCTTGTAGATTTCGCTGAAGAAATTAAACGCCTTAATAAAGAACTAGAAAAAGTGAATAAAGACTTAGAACTCACTAATAAAAAACTATCCACTGATACGTTTGTGAAAAATGCGCCACCAGAAATTGTAGCACTTGAGAAAGAAAGATTAGAACAGCTAACAGATAAAAAAGTGCAACTTGGTCTAGGCCTTCAAAGATTAAGTTAACGCTTAACTACGATCAGACCGAGTAGTGAAATTATGGTTAAAAGCGACAACCATCGTAAACATAAATAGATATTGTCAGGTGTGGTTCGATATTCAATTTTATGTTCACCCTGGTTTAATTGAATCAATTGATTCTCGTTAATATGCATAGTTTGATTAAGTGGATATTCTTTTTCATTTACATAAATTTTACTCCACGGAAATGCCTGCACATTTAAAGCGATATCTGTGGATTCAGATAAAGTTAATGTCACAGGCTGAACAATTCCAAACTGCTCACCTGTACCAACAGTCAAATATTGTTTCAGCAATGCTGCTTCCGTTTGATTATTCATATAGTCTTTATACAATCTGGTTGTTGCATAGGCAGGATATCCATAAAATTGCCGAGGCAACTCGGTAAGTTCATCTGTATTCTTGTTCCACGGAGCTTCAACACGTTGATACTCACGCCAAACAAAAAGCGCACGTGGTATTTTAAGCGCAACCCCTAGCACCGCTATGATTACCGGTATCAACATCAATTTTAATATTTTATTCTCTGGTATCAATCTCTCTCTGATGACTAGAGCTGATAAAGGTATTGCCATCACCAACAATAGCAAATTGCAATAAGCCACTAAACGATATGTGAATTGAAACGCCGAAAACCCTGAGGGAATGTAGGTCCATAGAATTGGCGCTACAGAAAACAATAGTATTACTGAAAATGAAACGCCTGAGAAAACAAATACTGATTTATGCACACCTAAAGTTTTATTGGATTTACTTTTAAAAAGTATAAAACTTAAAAATGCACAAACTAAGAGTAGCGGCGTATTAATCTGAGTGTCTATGTAAGGTATTATGATCTTTAAAATTTCATCATGACTTTTATTCCATGTTCTTAAATCTAATGGAATGGGGGATAACCTTGCTATAATACTTTCTAAGTCTGGAAAAGTCTGAAGTTTTTGAATAGCACGGGTCATCTCTGTATGAATCCCGATTTTAAAATAAATATAAAGCCATGAACTCATTGCCACCAAATATAAGATTCCATAAACAGCCAACCACTTCATAAGTGGTTTTTTATTTTGAAACTGGTATGTGGCAAGTAGCGAGATGAACCCACAGAGTAAAACTCCAAAGGTTCCAGTTAAGGGGTGAATACCAGCAACTAGAATAATGCAAAGTGCGACCAGATAAGGCATGTGTGTTTTTAAATATTTTTCAGGGTTAAATATTATGCATAAATGCCAACAAAGCGCGCAGGTTAATAGTGTAAATGAAATGAATTCGGTCGCGGCAGCACGATTATATAAATTTGTCAGTGGGTATATTGCGTAAGTCACAAGAGCTGCAATAAAAAGCGCCCATCTCTTGTGACCTGAAATTTCTTCGAACAATCTTTTAACCGCAAAACATTGAGCCAAAAATAAAACAACTACAACAAATCGATAAACAAGGTCTGTTGAAATAAAAATGCTTAGCAAACCCATTATCGGATAAAAAAATACCCCATAAAAAACAGGGTACGGCATTCCGACAACTTGGTTTGTGTTGAAAACTAATGGAAATGAATAGTGTTGACGAAAATATTCGCCAAAATATGCAATCATCCATTGATGATTAAACCAGTCTGTTGGAAATTGATGATTTAGAAAAAAAAGTGGAATGAGCGGCAAGATACAAATTCCAATAACCCAAAGTCTTTGCCGCACGAGAGTACCTTTAATGTAAAATAGTTTTACAAAGACTTAATGGTTGCTTTTGCATACTCAGTTTTCATAATGGCAATATTTGATAGAGAGATTTCGACTGGGCAAGCCGCTTCACACTCACCAATGTTCGTGCATCCACCAAAACGTTCTTTATCCATTTGATTGACCATACCCTCAACACGTCGGGTTTTTTCAACTTGCCCCTGTGGTAAGAGCGAAAGCTGTGCGATTTTTGCCGAGGTAAAAAGACTAGCAGAAGCATTTGGGCATGCAGCAACACATGCACCACAACCAATACAAGTTGCAGCGTCCATTGCGCGATCTGCAATATCTTTGGGAATCAAAATAGCATTAGCGTCGGCATGTTGACCCGTTTTTGCAGAAGTGTATCCACCACTCCCGATGATGCGATCAAATGCGCCGCGATCAACAACTAAATCTTTAATGACAGGAAACGCCTTTGCGCGCCAAGGCTCTATCACTAGGGTGTCACCATCTTTGAACGATCGCATGTAGAGTTGACAAGTTGTAGTTGCTTTTTGTGGGCCATGGGCTTGACCATTAATCATACAGCCACAAGTTCCACAAATTCCTTCGCGACAATCACTATCAAATTCAATGGGATCTTTGTTCTCTTTAACAAGTCTGTCATTTAAAACATCAAGCATTTCAAGAAATGACATATTGGGTGACACATGAGTGACTTTATATTCTTCAAATTTTCCAGCAACATCTGAACTTGCCTGACGCCATACACTCAAATTCACTGTCATGGTTTGAACTGTACTCATTTGTAACTCCGCTGTGCTAAATGCACGTTCTCAAATTCGAGTTTTTCTTTATGTAGTACTGGTTGTTTATCTGCACCTTGATATTGCCAAGCAGACACATGACCGTATTTTTCGTCGTCACGTAATGCTTCACCATCTGGTGTTTGACTTTCTTCTCTGAAATGACCACCACATGATTCAGCACGCTCAAGTGCATCTTTTGCCATGAGCTCACCTAATTCTAAAAAGTCAGCAACTCGGCCTGCAACTTCAAGATTTTTATTAAACGTTTCGTTTGAAGCCGGGATTTTAACATTTTGCCAAAATTCTTCTCGCAGAGTTTGAATTTTTGAAATTGCTGTTTTTAAACCAGATTCTGTGCGACCCATTCCCACGTGATCCCACATGATGAGTCCGAGTTCTCGATAAAATTCCATTACTGGCTTACGACCCTTTTCGCTGATTTTGAAAAATCTTGCGATCTGATCTTTAACTGACGCTTCAGCCATAGCAAACTCAGGATGATCCACTGTAACTTTACTTAAACTATTAGAAGCTAAGTATTGGCCAAGTGTGTATGGAATAACGAAGTATCCGTCAGCTAAACCTTGCATTAATGCACTTGCACCTAATCTATTCGCACCGTGATCAGAAAAGTTTGCTTCTCCTAAAACATGAAGTCCTGGAAGATTACTCATCAAATTGTAATCAACCCACAAACCACCCATCGTGTAATGTACAGCTGGGTAAATGCGCATGGGCACTTCATAGGGGTTTTCACCCGTGATTTGTTGATACATTGAAAAAAGATTTCCGTATTTTTCTTTAATCACACTCATGCCGTCGCGCTTAATAGCATCTCTAAAATCGAGATACACAGCTAAGCCACTCTCACCGACTCCGCGGCCTTCATCACAAACCGCTTTTGCAGCTCGAGAAGCAACGTCGCGAGGAACGAGGTTTCCAAAACTTGGGTAGCGCCTCTCTAAATAATAATCGCGCTCACCTTCTGCAATTGTCTGAGGTGATTTTTTACAATCTTCTTTTTTAACCGGCACCCAAACACGCCCGTCATTACGAAGGCTCTCACTCATCAAAGTTAATTTTGATTGGTAATCACCTGAAACAGGAATGCATGTAGGATGAATTTGTGTGAAACAAGGATTAGCAAAAAGTGCTCCTCGTTTGTAACAACGCCAACTTGCTGTTGCGTTAGAATTAAATGCGTTTGTTGATAAATAATAAACCCGGCCGTAACCACCTGTGCAAAGAAGAACAGCGTCTCCTGCATGACGTTCAAGAGCACCCGTAACAAGATTTCGGGTAATGATTCCGCGAGCTTTTCCGTCGACCAAAACAAGATCTAGCATTTCTCGTCTTGGAAACATTTCAACGTGACCAGTTTCTACTTGGCGCATAAGTGCACCATAGGCACCCAAGAGAAGTTGTTGACCGGTTTGTCCTCGAGCATAAAAAGTGCGCGAAACTTGTGCGCCTCCAAATGATCGATTTGCAAGTTCTCCACTATACTCTCGCGCAAAAGGAACACCTTGAGCCACACACTGATCAATAATGCTTTTACTCAGTTCTGCCAGTCGATAGACATTGGCTTCCCGTGCACGAAAATCACCACCTTTTACTGTGTCATAAAAAAGTCGCCAGACACTATCGCCGTCGTTTGGATAATTTTTCGCAGCATTTATTCCACCTTGCGCGGCAATACTATGAGCTCGGCGTGGTGAATCTTGAATACAAAAACTTTTTACATTGTAGCCAAGTTCCGAGAGTGATGCCGCAGCTGAGGCTCCAGCAAGACCTGTTCCGACAACAAGAATTGTGTGTTTTCTTTTATTCGCAGGACTAACCAATTTCATTTCACTACGGTAACGTTCCCACTTTTCAGTTACTGGACCTTCTGGAATATGCGCGTCTAATTTCATTTTAATGCTCCGCCTAAATCAAAGTAGATCCAAATAGGTATAAAGAGAAATCCTACAGATAAAAGAAAAGCGGTAATGACACCAAGACAGTAAATCGGTTTTGAAAGTCTTGGAGTCATTGCACCCAATGATTGAAAAGCACTCCAAAAACCGTGACGCAAATGAAAGCCAACAAATATCATCACACTCACATATCCAATAACCCAAAGTGGATTGTGGAAAACTTCGTTAACAAGTCGTGCAAGATCACGGGAAGGCTCACCGTTAAGCTGAGTCACATAACCTTCAGGTACACTTGGCCCAAATTTGAATTGCCAAACATGAACAATTAAAAAAACAAGAATTACAATACCCGTAACGATCATATTGCGAGAGCTAACGTTACTCGTCTCAATTCCTTTTGAACGATACATCTTGTAGCCCACGGGTCGTGCATCACTATGACTCTTTTTAACAGTGAATGCCGCAATGATGTGAACTAAGAATGTTAAAACAAGTCCGATCTCAGCGATATAAAGTAGAACACCAAAGCTCGCTAAATACTTGGTGTAGGCATTAAAAGTTTGGCCCCCATCAAGTTTATAGAGGCTGATGTTTCCAAGAAGATGAGTGATTAAAAATATCAATAAAGCCAGCCCCGTTAGGGACATCAGATATTTTTTGCCAATTGACGACGTGAGTGATTTTTTAAGCGTGAGCATACGATGTAATTCCTTGTTTTTTAAGCAGTTTAACATTACGAGTTTATTCCTAAGCAAGTTTTCAAGTCAAGAATTGCGCGCTTGAAACAAGGAGATGACTTCATGGAATCAATTACTTCAGATTGCCCTTATTGCGACGAGCCCATTGCCGCAGAATTTGATGGCACAGGAGCAGGAACCGAACGCTTCATCGTCGATTGTGACGTATGCTGTAAGCCAATCGAGTTTGTTGTAAGAATGACTCATGATGGCGAGTATGAGTTCGACGTTAAGACCGACGCGGATTAAGGAGACATTATTTTGGATAAGTATCTTTGCATGTCATTCCACCGTAGTACATGAGGAAGTAGCGCGTCGCCATATACGGATACGTTTTAGTGATCTCAAGAAATTCAGGCCATGCGTTTTGCTCTTTGGCCAAAATAGCAATTTCTTTGACAGGAGTATCCCACACATTTTTAGAAAGTTTTGGGTACGTTTCAAAATAATTCCAAAAAAATAACACGCTATAGACCAAGCTCACAATAACAAGGGTATTTTTAAACTGAGCCCAACGTTCAAGTGCTATAGCCAGCAAATACCCGCTGACCAATGAAATAAAAGGCCAGGCACCTACTGATCTCAATGCATGGGGTATGCGTTCCCACGTCAGTGCAGCAGGCACGAGCCCAATAAGAAAACCTAGAAGACAAAAGATCAAACGACGATCCCATGGTTTTTTTACTCTACTCTTAATTAAAAAAATAATTCCCATTCCTACAGCTAAGATATCAACCCAACCTAACTCTCCAGTAAATTGTGTTGAGTGGCGAAGATTCGCATCTCCACTCCAAAATAAAAATACAGGGGACATATGCAAGAGTAGATTTTTAAGAAAAACCGGAATAATTCCAAAAATACTTTCAATGTGATGATGATCCATATACTTCGCCGAAAAAATTCCAACAGCATTCATGCGCCTTTGCATATCACCATTTAAAATGGGTAAGATCCAGGGTAAGCCAGTTGTCACAGCAACAACAACGGCCATAAAGAGAAGCGTAAATGTTTGCCTTGAAAACCCTTGATACCAAAAAATTATTATGAAAAGTAGCGGGATCACCGCTCGAGCGGGCGGATAAGAATACATGGCCACTGAAAATAATAACCCTGCAAGCATTGCGTCCCAGATTTTGGTTCCTCGAATTAAAAAATAAATTCCCCACACCATTCCCATAGGAAATAATGTCGGATCATCAGCCGCAATACGCGACACTGAAAATGCCCAGGGTGACATTGTCGCTGCAAGTACAGTCATCAATGCCGCGGACTTTCCAAATAATTGATTTGCCAAAAACCAAAGCCCAATGATTGTCAGCGTGGTAACAAATGCTGACATTGCTCGAAAGGCAGATATTGAGTGTCCAAAAATCGCCGTCCAAATATATGCTGAATAAATATGAATGGGGCTATAATAACCTTCTCCACCATCTGCAAACAATGGATATGAGACTCCGGCAGCGTCATGCCCCCATTCTTGTAAACACATTACATGAGCAGCACCGCGCGCTTCATCGGCATAAAATCCCGGCGGCGATTGTTCAAGTCCCACAAAGCGAATAACCGCCCATGCGATAATCAGAAAAATGCAAAATGATAGTTTGTGAGACCAAAAATAATTATTTTTCAAGATACTGTTCGGGATCCTCAAAACATTTTTTAAAGATCTTACTCATATGAGCAGCATGAACGCCGTCCATAAAACGATGATCAAAAACCACACCAACGGTCATTCCATTTCGAGCTACAACTTGGTGATTAATCACAAATGGCATTTCGCGAATTGAACCAACTGAAATCAACAAAGGCATTCTTGAGTATGTGATCAAAGGGGGAAGTGCAACCTCAACCCCGAAACTTCCAACATTTGTAATAAGCACTGACCCAAAAGGATCTCTAGGAACTCCGAGCCACGAAAAATTTAAATTAAGTCCGTAAGTGAGCCATGAGGCAAATGATAAAAACCATTTCATCATGAACCACGGGATCCATTCGATGAGTGTGAAATTGCGTTCAAATTTTAAGTCTTTGCGATCACGAATAATTTCAGCTCTTTTTTGAAGTGCCAAGACTAGTTCTTTTAAAGTTAAATCATCAGCATCTTCGATTGTTGCGCCAGATAAGATGGCCTTGCCCGTTTTATCACCTTCTTTGGGTGGAATATTCACACTGAAAAACAGAGCAATTTTATCACGAAGATAAATGCGACTTCCTCTGATTAAACCATTTATTTCAGGACGATCTTTGAGACATCGCTTGATTGCCATACCGACAAGATGAACAGGAGAAACCTTGATATTATGAGCGCGACCGTAGTCTTCCATGAATTTAAGAGCTTTGGTCATATCGATTTCTAACCACGAGTAAACGCTCCCCTCGTGAGGGGTACGCCAACTTCCCATAGCTATTTTTCGAAATACTGGAGCACGGTCAACCCGTGTAAGTGCGATGCGACCCATATTGATATTATTTTGTCATCTTGATTGGTAAGTCAACGAACTCTAGTCGCCAGCTGGACGATCTTTTAAAATACCTAAATCATTACCATGAGTCGTTGCATTGATAATTTGTGAATTTTCTTTATCGGGCTTGCCATCATCGGGCGGGCCAATTTTACGTTGTGCAATTGATGCAGCGTTTGCTTGTTTTTCTAGCTCTTCCACTGTTAGGTTTTTTAGTTTTTGTTGTTGTTCAGGAATTGGATTTTCCATATTTCTATTCTCCTTCAATTTTTTACGCAGATCGTACAATATACCACAATAAGAGCTTACTCTATAGTTTTATTGTGGAATATTCAGAGCTACTTAATATCTAACGCTTTTTTGACTCGCGCTAAATCAAAGGCCACGGCTGAATCTTTAAGAGTCCAAAAACTTTTTTCATGGGTACGTGTATAAACAACCCAAAAAGGGAGTGCTATAACCTTAAGATCTTTGAGCAAAGTTTGGCTGAGATCGCGAATCACAGGAATTTGAAGGCGATTTTTTGTTACATAATCTGCCGCACGCTCACGGTCTTCATCCGCATTCACGGTAATGACATCGACTTCTGGATTTTGATTAAGCTCAGGTAAAGTCGTTGTCAACTTACCCTTACACTCTGAACACCAAGTGGCCCAAAAAACCACCAGTTGTTTATTCTTTTTTTCTTCAAGTGTTACTGGTTTTCCGAAGACATCTTCATATTTATAAACAGGAAGTGCATGGGCTAGATTTAATAAACAGGTTTGAATTAAAACCCCTAAAAATATCACCACTCTAGTTCTCATTTAATTTTCCCAATCTCCTGTGTGTGATAAAATCTCATCCATTTTCACCACCCCGTGCTTACTTAAGACCACCCCTTTTTCAGGAGAATGAATCACAATGCATGGAACTGTATTTTGCGAACAATGTTTTTTAAACACAATTGACTCTGTATCGTAGGCAACTGTCCACGGAACACCCAATCGCGATTTCCAATCTTGCGCATCTATAAGAATGGCGCCCACAATTATACTCACTAATTTAATTTTTGATGGCGCGATATTTTGATCACGAAGGTGCGATCTAAAACTTTTTGCCTCTTCAGCACATACGGTACAACTATCTGAAGCAAATTGGAGAACGGTAATTTTATTCCCATCACTTGCTAAATTAATTAATGAGCCATCCGTTGTCGGAAGTTCTCCCGCCAATGAAGAAGCGGTAAGTCTTTTTTTAACTCCTGGAATTTCAGTAAATTTATCACCACAACTTAAAACAAAAAACAAACATAAGAGCATGATCAAGCGCATGTTTTTTAGAAGGTCCATGTGATACCTCCTAGTACTGACCCGCCATTAGCTATTTGTGCTACGTAATAAGCACCTGTAAGTTGAAACCGCCAATCGCCATAAGAATATTGAAACCCCAGACCATACTGATCAGTGCCGACTTTTGTTTTTGTATCAGTGCGAGGTTCATATTCACTCTCAATAAGTAAACCGTATGAAACTGAGAGCAAAAGATCATAAATGGGCTCATATGTTACAGCGAGTTCACCTTTTGCCAAATTGAAATATCCACGCTCGTCATGAAGTGCTGATTGTTCATCTTCACTGATGTACCCAGCCATACCTTGCAAATAAATATGACGAGTAAGTGCATAACCCAATCTATCTTCAATGCCAAAATTTCTGGGTCGTTCGCCTAATCGTTGGGTAGATGTTGTCTTTACAAGATTTTTCATTTTTTTACTGATGATTTGTTCATAATATAAAGCAATGCTTGATGTGTTTATTGTAACAGCACGAGCTTTTGTCGCCAAATCACGATCAATAAAATAGCTTAAGGGTTGAACTTGTTGTTGATACGAATATTCCACACCAAGCAATGTAGATTTATTAAAAAAACCCTCTTCAAATGAAAGATCGATTTTTTGCATTTTAAAAGGAGAATCAGAAAGTGAACTGGTTACTCTTAAATTTGCACTGTGTGAACTTGTTGCAAGTGTTAAGTGAGCCATACCTTGATACTCTTGGGTTCTTTTTTTACCGATTTCTGAAAGTCGCCGTTCATTTCCCTGACGATCTCGTACGATGTAACTTGAATAATCTGGCTGCAATACCGTCACACTTGAAGCAATACTGGCAATATCACCAAGATTTTGAATTCGATACTCATATGTGTGTTCTGTTCGTTTAACCTGACTCGAAGATGTGTTAGCCGTAGTAACGGGCTGACTAAGTGCTGACTGCATTTGGTATTGAGTATAAAATTGCTGAGAAAAGCCCCAACTAAGTTGAGGCCAAACCAAAATAATTATTAGTGAGCACAAGTTGCGCATGCGACTCCAGCTGATGACTGACTTACAGCATTTAAATTAGTTAACACACTCTGTGACGCTGGAGTCAGTCGGTTTTTTAGTTCCATAGCTGGGTGATTTACATACCCCCGCTCCACATCACTCATGGAAGCACAACCCACTACCAATGCTGTTACTAAAACCAATAATCGAATCATTATTGCGCTAATATTTTGCTTAATTCAGCATAATTGGCGTCAGACCATCCGCCGATATGTTTGTAGATAACTTTATTAGTTTTATCGACGACGTAAGTTGTGGGCGTGGAATAAGTATTGTATGCTTGAGCGACTGCTCGTTTTGAATCTAAAGGCACTTCAAATTTTATTAGATCTTGATACTTTCTAACAAAATCTACGACGGCTTGCTCGTTGCGATCTATAGCAATCAAACGAGTAGTGGTTGTTGTTTGTGCTTCTATTGAAAGCTTGGTGAGATTAGGAAGATTATCTATGCAGGATCCACAAGTTGTTTGAAAGAAATCTAAGAGCAAATACTGTGTACCTTCGTTGCGATCACAAAGTGAGTGATTTGCGCGTGAACCATCAACTTTTATCTGATCAACGTTCAAACAGGGAGCTTGGTCACCAACCTCGGTTGCGAGAGCTGAAAACGAAAGTAATAAAATTGCAAACACGGTTAATGTGCCTTTAAGCATTGAAACCCCCAGTTTAAAGATGTGGGCTCGGTTAGCCCCAATCCTGTTTTAATTGTTTTGATATGTGATTCCGCCCTAAACGGATATCCCAAGTTATCTCGATTTGGCTTTATTGGGAAACATAAACTTGCACTTAACGCTCTGCGATTGAGCAATTAGTTTAATATCGAAATTGTTTGCAGCGCTGCTCTGGTTTGCTAAAAGTTTAATAGAGTTAACAAACATAGGAGGTAGCCCATGAAGTTTTTAAATATGATAGCGATCATAGCCCTTTTTTCAATCAGTGCCGTCGCAGGTGAGAAATCCACAAGTAATAACCCAAACTATCTTTTACGATACACACTCCACCCTGGGTATTCACATCAACCCGTTAAAACCACTACTACTGTCTATATAAATGGAATTGTTTTGCATGAGTCACATGCGTTTCAAGAAAACGTTATCAAAACCACAAGGGTTGCAAAACTTAGCCCCCCAAGTGTTGCTAATTTAATGGCCGCCATTAAACGCATTAATGCAACTGACCTTGTTGATCTCGATGACGGAGGGCCGATATGTATGGATGAATCCACACCAGTTTTTGAAGTGAAAAAAGGCACTGAAGAAGCCATTGTCATCTCAACGCATAAAGAATGTCATCGATTCGAAATGCCAAATTCAGCTGAGGCTCGCAAGCTTAAAAACTTATTAATGGCTTTGTCTGAACTATCACCTTAAATCATGGGACTTTTTGAACCTGTATTTATTCCAAATCTTGGAACAAACCACATACCCCAAAATCTCCAAATATACTTTATTTGCAACTGACCTCACTCATGATGGGGTCAGTTTATTGCAATGAGAAAGTCGAATCATAAAGTACAAGGGGGCATTCGTGCTTGGAGTTCGATTTTTAGGTTTTTTATTTACGCTTCTTGTTTTTGTCAGTAGCTCAGCTTTTGGCCAGACAGATAACAGACTCAGACTTATGTTTTTAGATGTCGAAGACCCCCATGAAGTCGACTCCTGGATCGTCGAACTCAACCTACAACCATCCCCGACCTGTCCTAGTGATTATTGCAATGATGAGTTTATAGCTTCACGCCCGACGTTGCATGTTAAAGGCCAAGAGGAAATTTTAAAGTATATAAAAGAAAAAAAGATTTTCTCAAATGCCGTTTTTATTTCTGGCCATCATTCAGCAGGTTTTTTTGGAGTTAAAGGTAGGTTTTCTAAACTCTCTCTTGAAGTACTTACTGATGATCAGGCATGTCTTCCATTTTTTTGTAAACCAAAGTTTGTCTATTTAGGAGGGTGTTACACAACAGCAAGTCGATTTGCTGAAGTAGAAATTGACCCGTATCAATATCTTCAAAGAGTACTCACCCATGAGAATGAAGTGCCTCGCACACAATTGATTATTTCTGCGATCCATCAAATTGCCAATAAAGGTGATAAAAATCCGTACGCCCCTGTTTTTCCAAATGCCACACTTTTTGGTTACGATGAACGAGGGCCAGGCAAAAATTCAATTCCATACATAAAAATTTTAGTTTCTTCATTTTTAAATTACTTAAAGCAGTTAACCAGGGCCCCAACATCTTCGACTGCTTTATTTGAACTTTTAAAACTAGATAGAAACCATAGCCACTATGCCCAAGCTTCGAAGTGGTGGTCAGAAGAGGGCTCCAGAGTGAGCACTACAAAAAGTGCGAGCTATTTTCCTGATCATCCGATTATGCAAAGTAATATTGATCTAGAAAAATTTCAAAAAAACACAAAATCACAAACCGAACTACTGTTTCAAATGAGTCTTGCACTTATCGATAATTCAAACACTTGGGGTTTTACAGTTGATCAAAGTCGACTACTGTTACAAGATTTAGATAATGCACTTGAGGGAGCGGCAAGCCCGCCAACAGAGCTGAAAAATAAATTAACACAAGCTGCGCTTAAAATCTTAAGCGATAACCCTACACAAAAAGTTTTAGCACTTCACGCATTGAGAATCTCACGCTCTGATAACCCAAGTGTTCATAAAATGGTGGCTCAAGAATTAAAAAACGAAGACATTTACATTCGACAAGCGGCAATTAAAGCTTTAGATAAATTTCAATCAAAAGATCATCAAATTCTTGAAGCAATCTTAGAAGCATTTAGCGATTCAAATGAAATGATCAGGGCTTTTGCGGCATCTGTTGTTGGTCGAATGAAACCAAAAGATCATAAAACACATCTTGCCTTAGCCGGGTTATTACAAGATCAAACAGAGAGTGTTGTTTTAAATGCGCTTGATGCTTTAGTGACTATTGAAACTACAGATGCATCGATACTTCAAACTATTGTTAGTCTTTTAAAAACATCTACTTATAAAGATGTAAAAATTCGCGCAGCTTATGTGTTTCAATTTATCAAACACAGAAATGAAGTTATTAATCTTGCACTTGGTGAGGCCCTTAATGACTCAAATAGTTTTGTACGCTTAAATGCTGCATTAGCATTAGGCCTTAACAAGAATTCTTTGCTCCAAGCACAATCTGTTCTTGTTGAATTGTTAAATGATTCAGAACCATGGGTGCGAGCGAATGCGGTTCGCGGATTAGGTGTTATAAAATCTCCAAATACAGAGATTCAAATGGCAATTTCCAAAATGATTTCTGATTCTGATGCCAACACAAGAATGAATGCCATACTGGCTCTTATTCCCGTTAAGGTTCAAGACACATCGATTTTGGCAGCCATAACACTTGCACTTACAGATTCAGATGAGTTTACACGCCTTGCAGCTCAAGATTTTTTCAAGGCCCGTGCTCCTCATTGAGCCATCAACGGATTTTCATCAAAAAAGTTCATAGGTTTTAAAGTAAAACCAGTTTTATGCACATTCATGATTGGCCATTCTTCAGGACGAGGAACATGGGTGACGCCAAAAGTGTACCACATGACAACATCTTGCTCTTCGAGTGATTCATTATTGGCTATGTATTTTGGCAGACCTTCGCCCGCAGGAGCTGTGGTCGGATACAAAGCTGCCCCACTGGTTTCATCATCTTTATAAACAGTAAACCACATCGGATGCTCGATAAAGCGCGCACGAAGGCGAATTTGATTACTCGGATCTAAATAGGGCACGGCCGATTCACCAGGCACGATCGCGTATCCGCGAGGATGTCTTATTTTATTTCTCGAATTATAATTCAACACCTTCCATTTACGTGCTGTTGCAGGTGATAAATCACGCACTGCTGATTTTTCAGTTTTTAAAATAGTGTTATGTGCTTCAAAGGCGTTTCCATTTTCATTTAATTTTGATTTTGCAAGTTTCACAACATTATTTTCTGCTGCTGAATTTCCTAAGGCACCATCAATATCAAAATCAATTCTGAAATTAAAAAAATGCTGATGAAGTGGAGCTAAAATGTTTTTTTCAACTAATGGCAGACATCCCTTCGTACACGGATTGGTTTGAACAGAAGAACCTTTCGCTAGTAAAATGCCCGTGAGAAGTGCTTCAACTTGAATGCTACCATCCATATGAAAAATATAATTAATACCGTAATCATAGTTTCCAATGGTGGTCATGAACGTCATGACTAATTCTTGTCCACGCCTCATATCGACTTCGCCATTTTCAGCATTGCGATGTTTCCACAAAATCCCTGTGTCTCGCTCGTAAACGGCAATGCCTTTAAAGACACTAGGCTTCCCACCGAGATCGTCGGGTATCACGACATCAAGTAAAAGTGCATGACTTGGTACATCTTTTCCTGATTCAAGTGAGTGAAGTGTTTTACCGATGCCATACTCACCAACATCAAATGCATTTCTAAACGACCATGTTTTTTCTGGAGAAGCATACGGAACCAACATTTCTGACAGCGCAATTTTATAAAGCAGCGTTCGATCTGTATCAGTTTCACGATAGCGAACGTGATAAATCTGTAAACCCTGAAGTGGATCCATGTTGTAGCGAAATTTCCAACGATACCACGCAATTTCTTGACCAGAAATTTTAATCGACGAACCTTTTGGCAATGTGGTTACGAGTGGCTTTAATGGCTCCACCGAAACTTTAGAATCTGCACTTGAAAGTTCGTTTAGTTTTTCGATAGCAGGTGGATTTTCGACATCCCAAACACTCACGACTTTTTCTTGAGAAAGATCAACTGTTACGACTACACCTTCAATAGGGCGAGAGTAGAAATTTTTGCCTGCACCTTTGTAATAAGAAAGTGCACGAAGCAGTCTCTTCTCAGTTCCTTTTTCAGATTTGCTCAATAAACCTGGCGCCCAAATATCGACAAACACATTTGATAAATCTTTTATTCCTCGAGCATGCATACTTTTTTGCCAAGAGGTATTCGCCCGCACAAGTGCCCGTGCTCGGTCATACTCTTCAATTAAAACGGGAGGTTTTAGCCCTGGAAGGTCTTTAATTTTTAGAATTTTTGAAGTTGTAAGATCAATAGTTAATTCGCTCATCAAAGATTTTTTGTAATCAAACACAACAACATTAGCTTGCCTGAATTTTTCTGCTTTTCCACCAAGCCAATCAGCCTTTAAAGGCTCTTGACGTTTTACGATGGGAAATCTTATTCCATCAGCAAACTTTCCTGAGTCTTTGACAATTTGGATAGCTTTTACAACTTCATCAGAACTGAGATCATCAAAGGGATGTACCGCCCAAGCTGTATTGATCAATGAACATACTAGAAAAAAACTGAGCAATGGGTGTGACTTCATCTATGCCTCAATTCAGATTTTAAAAGTTGTGATTTTGAAAATGATATATGCCACAGAAAATATTAGAGGCCAAGCTTACAATTGCAGAAAATAAAAACCGCATTTTTTTCAATGGCGGTCCGTTGGTTCACCCTATAGAACGTCCCAATAGAATCCACCTGTAAGTGTGGCCGTACCCAGGCCATTAGTGACCTGAATAATAAATGTATGTCTACCAGTTGAAAGGTTGGAAAGTTGGACACCTGAAGTGCACGGCGCAAAACTTCCTGAATCTAATTTACATTGAAATGTTGGTGCGTGAGCATCTGAATTAAATGTAATTGTGGCCGATGTAGAAGTTGAAGTAGTGGGTGGGTTTGACGTGTTTAAGTTTATGAAATTTTCATCGACATTCCAGTTGAAATTTTCTGAAGCCCACATGGTACCTGCATTGTTTGTTGCAAAAACTGTAAAGTAGTGAATCCCGTCAGTGAGATTTGTATAGTTAAATGGCGATGTGCAGGGTACAGCGGCTCCTGCATCTAATTTACATTGAAAAGTAGAGCCTGATTGTAGAGTCGAAAAACTAAATGAAGCTGATTTTAAACCTGCAAATTTAAGCGGTTTGTTTGTAATAGTTAGTGCGTCTATAGGGTCAGTGATAGGGGGTTTGACAATGTTTATTTTAGCATCTGTCGGGCTACTAGAATTTTGTGTGGTAGAATTTTGTTTTGCACAGCCAATATTAAGAATTATTAATACATATAGAAGATTTTTTAAATGAAACATACCACGGCCCCTTTTGTAAGTTCTTTTGCCCATTGGTTTATTACACTCTAAGTATTGCGAAGCTGATGCCAGGGCAAAAAAATTAATGCTTTCAAGGAGATCCTTAATATTTGAGAATTTACATATAAAAATGAACGTCAAAAATATGCGATAAATGACCTACAATTGCTGCTTAAGTCTTGAATTTAAACTGTTTATTAAACAAATGATCATTAGCTGTGCAGCTGCCAATAACGTAGAGATAACAACCCCACTGATTGAGGCTGAAATTTAACATTGAAGAATCCAGGATCGTGACCAGAGTATTTTTGCTCTGGTATGCTAAGCCTGATGGTTTGCTTACAAGGTAGGGGCTGGAATAAAAGTGATTTAATTGTTAACTAATGATCAAACATGCAACGAACTGTGCATATATCAATTTCGTGATTAAAGGTTACAGCATCAACAACACGGGCACTATTATAACCACTACGAAAGTAATATTCGAAATGGCTATAATCGTTGCTATAAGACGATGTGCAATATTCTCTGCTTGGTCTTCCATAATAAATATCAACATCAATATCTGCGCTTCTATAATCGTTATTATAATTTTTATCAAAAAGGTGAATTACGTAAAAATTGTCATATGACCCATCTTTATTCCATACGGGAATCCTAGATACGTTTGCTGATGATTTGGGATGATAGAACTCTGGATCATAAACATAATATATTTTTAATTTCTCGAAACGTGAATAGTGATCAGGCACCTCATTTGGCTCCATAATATGAAGGCCGCACCAGTCTTTTCCGATTATGTCAGACGTACAAGGTCTAGTCGCATGCTGAAACAACTCTCTTAAGGTTGGCAAACGACCACCTTTTTCAGCACAATACTTTGTGGCATTTGGAAATCCATTATTTGAATAATTAGTAAACATGTAAATAATTTTTCCGTCAGGATATTTCTCTACTGGGCCAAGTTCTTTATGTGCAAAAACTTTAACGGGAATAAAAAATAAAATAGAAACTATAAAAAATATTTTTTGTACGTACATAAACAAGGTCCTCCACTGAATGCTAAAGTTCTAAACACTGAGCTTATTGTGGATCTCAGCAAAAGATTCTATGCTTGAAATTGTTATAAAAAGTAGTCCTAAAAGTGGCAACAAAATTCGTTTTAACAACATATTAACTCCTAAAAGTAATCCTGTAATAACCATAGCAATTCAGGGGCCACCGTTCACATGACTAATGAAAAACAGGTGCTCTCCGGGCTTCTGAGTTGGCGATTTCAAGGCGTCATTTTAGGGCTCTGGGCCGTTTTGCTCGTTTAACTGAGAATAGATAGTTTTATTGATCCCTAAGACAGGCAAATTCATAACTTACAATATATTCGATCTGTCGCCTGAACCTTGATGGTCAAAGATTGGCTCTTTGAGTTTACTTTGATGACTACTGATCAATTTTTTATTTCTCTTAAATCATTATTTTTTTCATTATTTTTTCTTGACGTGAAATTCTAATTTCTAAAGCAGCGGTCGCTAGCTTTTTAATTATCAAAATATCAAAAATGTTAAAGCTCTTGAGTTTCTTTGCCTGACATGCCTTTTAGAGCGCCAGATTCATCACGCAAAACGGGTCTGATCTTGATTTGAAAAGTCTTTTTAAAACCCATGCTAATGTGTGCGCAGTTCGAACTTAGATTGAAAAATCAAAGTGGTTATTTATTTAAAACTTCTATTTTATCAGGGGGCTTATGAATACAAAGCTGATTCAAAAGTTAATGAAAGAAGAATCAAAACACGTTGTCAGCGGACTTAAAAATCTCGTTTCAATCGAACGCAAAAACACGGGCGAAATTCTTCATTACTTCTATGTTATTCAAAAGCGAAGAATCTTTGCTGATTATGGATACTCAAATATTTATAAATTTGGAATAAAAGAGTTAGGCTACACCGAAGCTGAAACTCAAATCAGGGTTACAAGTTCGAGGCTTTTGGGTGAAATTCCAGAATTAGAATTAAAACTTAATGAAGGTAAGTTGTCTTTATCTACTGTCTCAATGGCAAATACTTTATTTAATCGAGAGAAAAAAGCAGAGAATGCGTTTACTTTAGATAAGAAAATCGAGGTTCTTAAGAATTTTGAGAATAAATCAGTAAAAGAATGCGAAAAAGAGATCTTTAAAGTTGCGACTGTGATCCCCGTTCCACCTGAAAAGGTCAGGCAAGTTTCAAATGAAACAGCACAAATGACGATCAATGTGCCTTTAGAGTTTTTAGATGAAATTGAAACACTTAAAAATATTTATTCTAAAAGTCATCCTGGGATCACCACTGCTGAGCTTTTAGCTTTGCTTGTTAAAAAAGAGACTCAAAAGCTTGATCCTGCTCGTGAGCCTCGAAAGTACAAGCAAACGAAGGTTCAAGATAATGTTCAAGGTGGGGGTCAAACTGATTTTCAAGCTAAAGTTCAACGCGGTGTTTCTGGTACGTACGAGAAATTCGGTGCGCCCACTGCTTTTCAAAAGCGACAAGTTTGGCAGAAGTATCAGTCCCAATGCTCATTTCAAACCTTTGATGGTAAACGCTGTGATTCAAAATATGGTCTTGAGATCGATCATATCCAGCCAAAAGCTTTGGGTGGGGACACTTCTCTCGAAAATCTCAGGCTTCTTTGCAAAGCCCATAATCAAAAAGCAGCCATTGATATATTTGGCTTCACGCATATGAATCGATTTATTAACGGTCATGAAGTGAGTACTTAGGTGGCTACGGTGAGGATGATTGGGATTTGGTTTTAGACAAACTTAATATGAGCACTTAACTACATACCGTGAAGCTGAGAAATATTTTTCTATTTTCCGATCGCCGTGCTCATCTTTTTCACATGAGTTAAATCAGATTAACTCAGTGATTTCTTGATGGTGCTCGTTAGTCGGTTTTTATATTCTTAGGGATGAGTGCCGTTGACGCATGGATTCCACGTGGCTTCTTTGAACATGGTCTGTTTTACGTAATTCATTTTTAAAAACTGATTATTCAAATGTTCAAAGCTGTACAGATTCTGCCCGATTTGCTCCACGATAACTCGTTCGTAAAGACGAACTTGACCGGGTACTGTAGTGCTGTCGCTAAAATCAAAAAAAAATGGAGGAGAGAGAGGGATTCGAACCCTCGATACGGCTTTTCAACCGTATAACGGTTTAGCAAACCGCCGCCTTCGGCCACTCGGCCACCTCTCCAACAGCTAGTTCAATTAGATCGTCCAATCAAACATAGCCGAGCCCAAGAATCAACGGGATATAATACAAAAAAGGAATTGAGACTCCGCCCCAACCTTGTGTAAATACAAGTGCAATGTATGACTTAATCAAACCCTTTATTTTCCTTCTGCCAGCTGAAACCGCCCATTCTCTTGGAATGCTTTGCGTAAAATTTATCGGCTTTCTGCACCGCTTTGGAATTTGGCCCCGCCCTCATTGGGCAAAGCACCCCAAACTTCAAACCAACACACCCTTTGGTAAGATTTCCTCTCCCCTAGGCTTAGCCGCCGGGCTCGATAAAAACGCCCAAGGCCTTTGGGGTTGGCAAGCCCTCGGTTTTGGATTTGTTGAAGTCGGAACCGCCACCCCTGTAGCACAACCCGGAAACCCAAAGCCCCGGCTTTTTCGGTACGTTAGGCATCAAGCCATCGTCAATCGCATGGGTTTTAACAACATTGGTGTGAAGGCAATTGCTGAAAATGTAAGGCGTGCAAAAAAAAATGGCCTGCAAATAAAAATTGGCGGGAATATTGGTAAAAACTTTTCCACACCTAGTGATCAAGCTGGGGAAGATTACAAACGAGCCGCCATCGAATTTTCTGACTGTGTTGATTACCTGGTAATAAATGTCAGCTCCCCAAACACACCCGGGCTTAGAGATCTGCAGAGTGAAAAAAATCTTGATGAACTTGTTTCTGCAGTTAGATCTGTGGTTACCGACATCCCACTTTTTATTAAAGTGGCACCTGATAACCAAGCGAAATTCATCGATGGGGTGCTTAATGTCGCACGTAAACACATGGTATGCGGGATCATCTGCGGAAACACTTTAGCTAACCATGCTTCAGCTTATGGCTTAAGTGACCGCGAAATTCTCGTACTCCCCAACGGTGGGCTCAGTGGACGCCCCGTATTTTCTACAAATCTTGCCCTCACCCAAGCTTATGTCGAAAAATCAAATTCAATGCTTATTATCGGAGTTGGCGGAATTGCTGATACCAAGCAAGCCATGAGTTATTTTCAGGCTGGAGCGGGACTTATTCAGGTTTATACAGGTTTTATCTTTGGCGGCCCTCGCTTAATTAAAAATATTTTAAAAGATTTGGCGAAAGCTTAAGCTTCTTGCTCTTTTTCAGGGGCAAGGCTATCTCCTTGGAGTATCTTTTTGGGAGGTTCACTATGACTATTTTGAATTTGATTTTTAACAAAAGAAACGCGGTAGCTTTTGTTACCTTTTTTTTGAGTTTGCAACTGCAAGCAGCGCCGAAGCAAATTTGGATTTACACTTCGATTTATAAAGAATTTGCTGAGCCGATTAAAAAAGCGTTTGAAGCCAATAATCCTGATACTGAAGTTCAAATTTTTCAAGGTGGTTCAGAAAAAATTCAAGCCAAAGTTGAAGCTGAACTTATTGCACAAAAACCTCAAGCCGATGTCATTCTCACCTCTGACGCTTTTTGGAGCGCTGATCTCGGAAAACGAAATCTCGCACATTCTCATAAAGGAAAACTTACAGAGACTAATTATCATTCATTGATGATTTTAGTAGCCCACAAAGATCTCCCACTTGATCAACGACCAAAAAGCTTTAGTGATCTTACAAAACCTCAATACAAAAATCTTATTCAAACAGGAAGCCCGCTAGAATCAGGCACTATGTTTTCAACAGTGGCTTACCTAAGCCGAAAATATGGTTGGGATTATTTTAAAAAACTCAGAGAAAACAATGTAGCCTCCAGCGGGGGGAACTCTACAGTTATTCAAAAAATTGAATCTGGTGAGAAAAAAGTCGGATGGGTTCTTTTAGAAAATGCTTTGGCTTCGCAAAAACGTGGAAGCCCCATTGAAATTATTTATCCAATCGATGGAGCAATACCAATACCAAGTGTGCAAGTAATATTAAAAGACAGTAAACAAAAAGAAACGGCTGAAAAATTTGCTGAATTTATTTTATCAAAAGAAGGCCAAGAGCTATTGCGTAATGGTTTTATGTACAGTGTACGTAAAGACGTAACAGCTCCAGAGGGTGCAAAACCAATCAAAGAAGTTACAAAAAAATCCACCCCCTGGACAGATAAAATAATCGCTGAAGTGGCTGCCGACGCAAAGAATATTAAAAAACAATTTAGCCTTATTATTTTGGAATAAAATTTGAATTGGATTTTCATTTTCCTATTAGGAGTTTTTTTTCTTGCTCCTCTGACTGGGCTTTTAAGTCAAGTCAATGCCGAGGTGTTGCGCGAAATCTATCAAAGCCCGTCATTTCTAAAATCATTGGGTGTGACTTTATCGTCTAGTATCTCTGCAAGTCTTATTTCAGTAATAATTGGAATGCTCTTCGCAAGACAATTTGCTCACAACCTGTGGCGCTTTAAGCGCCTCCAACGTCTTATGCTACTGATTCCATATCTTGTGCCTAATTTTATCTTAGCCATTGCCTTTGTAGTCGCGTGGAACCCAACGACGGGGCTTCTTAATTATTGGGCAGTGTTTCCGGGCGGTCTCTATGGTCTTTTCGGAATGATTTTTCTATTTTCGATCACCCATATGCCGGTGGCATTTTTACTTTTTGAAGAAAAACTCAAACGCATTGATTCATCACTCAGAGAGGCAGCAAGACTTTCTGGTGCTTCTAATTTTAAAGTTTTTTTAAAAATTGAATTACCTCTCTTACGCCCCGCGATCATCGGCGCCTGCGGACTTTGTTTTGCTCTTAATATCTCAGCATTTGCAATACCTGCATGGATCGGTGCACCAGAAAAAGTTTATCCCCTCACCTACAAAGTTTATCAAGCTATCCAACTTGGCGGTCTTGAAGGTCTTCCCCAAGCTGCAAGTTATTCAGTTATTTTATTTTTACTTTCACTTATCCCGTTATTTTTAGGATTTTGGCTTCAAGGAAACGAAAAGAAATATGTTCTTTTATCTGGTAAAACGGCAAAAGAATCTTCAGAGAAACAAGGCATCATTGGTTTTTTAAGTTTTCAAATATGGTTTTTTATTTCACAAACGATATTTTGGATTGCTCCACTCATGTGTTTATTCCTAAGCACAATAGTTAAGCCCGGTTGCCTTCAATCTATTGGAGTTAAGTGCTTAAATGAAATATCTTTTAGCCATTATAAATACGTAGTTTTTGATCTTGCCGAAACAAAAGCAGGACTTCATGGAAGTTTACTTTATGGTTCATTAAGCGCACTTGTCATTGTACTCATGGCAATTGTGAGCCTTGCCCTATTTTCTAAAAAAAATGCGCAACTAAAAACGGTAGAGACTATTCTCACTATTCCCTTAGCCACGCCAGGGGCGATTATCGCACTAGGTTTAATTGTTGTTTATTCAGGCAAATATGGCGTGAATCTTTACAACACCCCATGGATCATCATGACAGCCTTTATTATTAAACATGCTAGTCTTGCTTTTCAGCCGTTAAGAACAGGGCTTTCAAATATTTCCCCATCACTTTTTGAAGCCGCAAGACTCAGCGGCGCAAGTTCAGCCGGTGTTTGGAGAAAAATTGTATTACCGATATTAAGACCTGAGTATTTAGGTGGGTTTTTTCTCGTACTTATTCCAATATTAGGTGAATTAACAATGTCTGTGTTTTTAACGAGTCCTTCGTTTCAATCTATCGGAACAGTTTTATTTGATCTTCAAGATTACGCCGATCATGCGTCAGCCGGAGCATTAGCAATATTACTTGTTCTACTTATTTTAAGTTTAAATGAATTAAGTCGTTTTTTAAGTCGTGGAAAATTGGGGTACTAAATGGCACATCTAAAAATAAATAATCTTACGAAATCTTATGGAGCCAATAAAATCCTCCACGGGATTTCGCTTGAAGTACAACAAGGAGAATTTGTTTCTTTTCTTGGACCTTCGGGGTGCGGAAAAACCACAACACTTAGATGTATCGCTGGCCTAGAAACACCAGATAGTGATAGCGGAGATATTACTGTTGGCGACAAAACTCTTTCGTCACAAAAAATTTTTGTAAAACCTGAAGATAGAAATCTTGGAATGGTTTTTCAAAGCTATGCAGTTTGGCCACACATGAATGTATTTGAGAATGTGGCATTCCCCTTGAGAATGAAAAAACGATTTAATGATCTTGGGCATAATGAAATTTCAAAAATTGTCTCCGATTCATTAGCACTAGTTCATCTCTCAGGTCTTGAAAAACGATTTGGCAATGAGCTCTCAGGTGGACAACAACAACGTGTAGCACTTGCAAGAGCTTTGGCGATGTCACCTCAGATACTTCTTCTTGATGAACCTTTAAGTAATTTAGATGTGATTTTGCGTGAAGAATTGAGAGCGGAAATTCAAAAACTTCAAAGACATCTCAAAATGACGACCATTCTTGTGACCCACGATCAACGTGAAGCCCTTTCATTGTCAGATCGTATATTTCTCATGAACAAAGGTAAAATCGAAGCTGTGGGTACACCTGAAGAACTCTACACACGTCCTCCAACGGTCTTTGCTGCAGAGTTTTTAGTGGGTGGGCAAACCTTTAACGACAAATCAGGAAAGCCACAGAGTTTTATTCCACGACGCTGGAAACATTACCCAAAGCCTGGTTTAGGCAGTTATGAAACACAAGTGGTTTCAAGACTCTATTTAGGGTCAGAATATGAGTATTGGGTAGAAAGCTCCCAACTCCAGGGTACTGTTAAGTTTTTTTCAGCCGAAAAACTCGAACCAGGATCCAAAGTTTATCTCACCTACCAATGAAATGAATTCTAGACAAAACCCTTTAAAATCATGTAATTAATGCGGCTTGTGAAACTCTCAACTGAACTCAAAGGTACACATTATAATTTTCAAACCGTCAAAGAGGTTTTGGCTAAAGCCAATGAACCAAAATCTGGCGATCAGATGGCCGGTCTTGCCGCAAAAGATGCTCGTGAAAGAGTCGCAGCCAAGATGGTTCTCTCTGATATTACACTTGGTGAATTACGCGAACATCCAGTTGTGCCCTATGAAAAAGATGAGATCACGCGCCTTGCTGAAGACAGTTTAGATCTAGATGCTTTTAATAAAATTAAAAACCAAACTGTTTCACAATTTCGAGAATGGATACTTCAAGACACAGTGAGTGGCCAAAACATTCTTGATATTTCTCCAGGCCTAACACCCGAGATGACCTCTGCAGTTACAAAACTCATGACTAATATGGATCTTGTCGTGGGTGGTCGAAAAATTCGCGTCGTAGTAAAATGTAATTCAACACTCGGGTTAGAAGGTCGCATTTCATCACGCCTTCAAACAAATCATCCCACCGACGATGTAAAAGGAATTATCGCCGGAGCCAAAGAAGGTCTATCTTATGGCACAGGTGATGCTGTCATCGGAATCAATCCATCAACTGATCGCGTTGATAGTTGTTATGATATTTTAAAAGCTACAAAAGATATGATGGAGCGTTGGCGCATTCCGACTCAAAATTGTGTTCTTGCACACGTGACAACACAAATGCGTGCACTTGAAAAAGGGGCTCCACTTGATTTGATGTTTCAAAGTATCGGCGGGAGCCAAATTTCAAACGAAGAATTTGGTGTAAGCATAAAACTACTTGATGAAGCCTATGACATGACACTTAAAAAAGGCACAGCACGTGGTGATAATGTAATGTATTTTGAAACCGGTGAAGGTACAGCCTTAAGCGCAAACGGACATCATGGCGCTGATCAATTAACCATGGAAGCAAGATCTTATGCACTCGCACGTCGTTATAAACCATATCTTGTAAATTCAGTTGTCGGATTTATTGGCCCTGAATATCTCTATGATTCAAAACAAATCATTCGCGCAGGGCTCGAAGATCACTTCATGGGGAAACTCATGGGGATCAGCATGGGTTGTGATGATTGTTACACTAACCACGCGGTGGCTGATCAAAATGATCAAGAAGATTTAGCAGTACTCTTGGCTGCAGCCGGAGTGAATTATCTCATGAGTCTTCCCATGGGGGATGACGTCATGCTTAATTATCAATCAACAAGTTTTCATGACAACGCAACACTGAGAACAATTTTTGGATATAAACCAACACCCGAATTTGAAACGTGGATGGAACGCATGGGTATTTGGGAAAACGGCCGCCTCACAGCAAAAGCCGGTGACCCCAGTATTTTCATGTAAGTGAGAACTTGTGACTGAAATAGATAAAACTCAATTATCAGAATTGGTGCGAAAAGTTCTCGCTGAAGTATTAAGCGATAAGGTCACACACACTGAGCCTGTTTTAGAAAAAAAGCCAACCAGAAACTTAGCTCAAGAAAATATTGCGCGCTGGTTAGGTCATAGTTTGCAAAAAACTCAAACTCGTAACTCCACAGCTTTAAAACTACCAATCATCACATCACAAGATGATGCGAAGGCAAAAACTCAAACTCCTTCTGATAATGAGAATTTAATTCCTAATCCCAGAAAACCTGAAAAACTAACGGCCGCTTTAGAACATTCTCCCGCACGACTTGGTGTTTGGCGTGCGGGTACTCGTTACCTCACAAGTGTAGCTTTAAAATTACGAGCTGATCATGCCATTGCAAAAGATGCCGTGTATGCTGAAATGCCAGCTCACTTTGCTGAAAAAAATAATTGGGTGCCGCTTACAACCAAGGCCACCAATAAAGAGAAGTTTTTACTACGCCCTGATTTGGGTCGACAACTCGATGATAAGAGCCTTTTACTAGTTCGCGAAAAAGCGATTAAGAACCCTGATATTCAAATAACAGTGGCTGATGGTTTGAGTTCATGGGCGGCAGAAAGATTTGCCCCTGCGATGGTTGCAGAACTTCAAAAACTTTTTTCTGAAGCTAAAATGACTGTGGGCACAATTTATTGCGTGAGATTTTCGCGCATTGCCGTTCAAGATGTCATTGGTGAAGCTGTGGGTGCAAAAGTAAGTATGATTTTATTGGGTGAACGCCCAGGCCTTGGCACCGGCGACTCATTATCAAATTATATGATCTACGGGCCAAAAGTGGGCACTGTAAATGCCAATAAAAGTATGATTTCAAATATTCACGCTACAGGACATACTCCCATAGATGCCGCACGCTTGACTTTTAGCATGGTAAAGAAAATGTTTGAACAAGGTTGCAGTGGAGTTAAATTAAAAATTTAATGTCAGCCCCTCATGGAGCTGTAAGCTTTAAGGATACACTATGGAACTCGTACCGTTAAAACCAAAAGTACTCAGCCGCCAAGTAATTCATCAAATCACTCCACAACTGGCAAAACAGTATGGCGTGAAAAATTCTAAACATGAAAGTCTGGGTCTTATTACTTGTGACTTTGATGACGCCCTTTATGTCGCACTTGATGAAGCCACCAAACACGCCAATATCGAAGTGATCTATGCGAAATCATTTTATGCAGGCAGCGGGCACTCGAGTGGCCCACTTTCAGGTGAAGTCATCGGCGTGATTTCAGGTAGTGATCCTTCTGAAGTAAAAGAGGGGCTTGATGCTACTGAAGATTGTCTTTTAAAAGAGGCTTGGTTTTACACATTACTTCCTGAGCAAAAAACCAACTTCTTTCCCCACGTAGTCTCAAGTGTAGGGCACTATCTTTCAAAAGTTGCAGAGGTGCCCGTTGGTTCTTCACTTGCCTATCTTATTGCTACACCAATAGAAGCTATGATTGGCCTTGATGCCGCCATGAAAGCTGCGCGAGTAGAACTTGCCAAATTTTATGGTCCACCAACTGAAACAAACTTTGCTGGGGGGCTCTTGAGCGGTGATCAAACAGAATGTGAACAAGCTGCACGAGCATTTGCTGAAGCTGTGGCTCAAGTTGCTCAAAACCCTATTACTAGATAAATTATTTATGAAACGAGTATTTTAAAGTGAGTAGTCAGTTATCTGCTGTAGCAAAAAATCTTGAGATTGTTTTTGAAAAAACGGGCATCACCCTATCATTGACAAATGAAATGCTCGAGCAATTCGCAAAGTTTTATAAATTTTTACTTGAGTACAATAAAAAATATAATCTCACCCGCCTTACAACTTTTGAAGAAGTTGCTGTAAAACATTTTGTTGATTGCATCTATGTTGCTCAAATTACAAAACTACCTGAGAGGCTTTTAGATTTGGGCACAGGCGCTGGGTTTCCTGGTGTTCCCCTTAAAATCGTATCCCCATCAACACGGATATTTTTAGCCGAAGGGGTTCAAAAGAAAGTTGAATTTCTAAAAGAGCTTCGCGAACATTTAGACCTTAAGAATTTAGACATCATCGGGAGAAATGTTGATCCTAAGATGCAGTATCCGGTCACAGGGGTTATCACGCGCGCTGTAGAACTCACCAATGCCACACTTAAAAACGTCGTAAACTGCCTACAAACCGGTGGAAAAGTTTTATTAATGAAAACACCGGGGATTGATTCTGAAATTGATGCTGCTGTCAAAGAAATGGGACATCAGTTTAAGCTTTTAGAAAACATCGACTATCGCTTAGGCAATACAAGTCATGGACGAAAACTTGTGATTTTTGAAAAAATTAAAATATCACCGAATATTAACTGAAGAGCCGTAATAGAAATGAAGAATATCTGAATATCGCTTACCCGCTTTTGCAAGTACAGCGGCTCCTACTTGACTTAAACCAACACGATGACCATTGCCGTAAAGATAAAAAGTTACAATGCCTGTGGGCTGGATTTTCACATCAAAATAGTCAGAGTCATTGATTTTAATATTTGTGTGGGCATAAAAAGCGAGAAGATTTTTTCCGGCAAGAATCACTGAACTTGTTGGGCCCGCGATCTCAAGTGCCGTAACTTCTGATGAAGAGTTTCGATCTTTTACAACAACACGTGTAATTGATTGGTCAGAAAAACTAATACGTAAATTTCGTAGAGTACTAATGATTATCTGCGGTTTCAGCTCACGCTTACGAGTACCACCGATTCCACTTCTCACTGCTGTGACATCATATTCATTCACAGGCACGAGATAGGGAAATTCAGCTTCTGGTCTGCCCCTGCCCCAATGTTTGATTGATTTTGTCTGGCCACCACTATTGCCATGAAAGTTAGCTTGAATCACCTTGCCCTGATAATAAACTAATCGCCCTGCGGTTGCTTGAATTGCTCGCGTTGCTCGAATTGTTTCAATTTCGTAGCCGAGGTATTGTTGATCGTCAGTTGTGGGTTTTACATCTGCACAACCGGTAAGTGGTGCATCGCTATTTGATTTCCAATTTTTACGAATAAGCACTTTATATGTCGCATAGGTGCGAGCTGCCACACTTTGAGCCTTTAATGCTTCATCGCCAAACATAGCGTATTTTTCGTCTTTACCCGCCGACCCCATTTCTGCAGGTACTACACCAAAAAGATAATCTTCTAGATCGACAACATTCATTACACGAATATGAGGTGATGAAACTGAGCTTTCATCTGAGCAGGCTCCATGAGTTTTTTGTGTTTCGTAACTGACAACAAATGTACCGCGATAAGCATGACATCTCCCATCACCGCAAACTTCGATAACCGTCGAAACCCCAGGTACAATATGATAAGCCGCTAAAGGAAGTGAATACTTATCGTCAATGATCATTTTCTTTAATTTAAGACTAAACGAAATTTTCTTCGCACTCGCAATAGCAACACCGTCACTTAACCGTGCGATAATGAGTTCTCCACCAATTGCCTTAAGAACGGCTGAATCTAGTTTTACAGTTTGTTTGTAGGCATCTGTGTGATGAGATTTTGAAATTGGAAAAATCTTAACCCAGATAGCATCATGGGTGCGAACAGGCTTTGGAATAATTGAATCATTTTTTGATACTGGCACTGGGGACTTTTGTTGATCTGGTGGTAATGTTGGTTGTGGCAAAGGTTGCGGCCCCTCAGGCAGTGCTGTGGGCGCAGGAGTTGGCGTTGATGCAGCCGGTGTTACTGGTACAGTTTGTGTCGATTGCTCTTTGGGTTTAGGAGCTGCTGTTTCAGGAGTTTGAACTTTCAATGGCAGGTAATTTCTTATTGGTGCACGGTCTTTCACAGGGCTTTCTGTAAATGTTTGTTGACCAATTTTTAAAACACGTAGGCGTTTAACTTTACTCTCTTTAGATTTTGACTCAGGAGGAGTTTCAACACTCACAGTAACAATTTCTTCTAGCGCAGGTTGATAACGTGTCTCCCAGTCTTTTTTGTAATCTTCTGGAATTTCAACTGCCCCTGGCCCATCAATGATGCGAGTGCTATGAGGGGCTCCACTCACTTTACCAGCAGCAATTAAAGGTGAGGCGTCATCTCTGCTGTTAGGATTTCTTCCACAACCAACAACTAATAACACAAGTGCAAGTGCGCTTATTGTTCGTGAAATATTGAGAATAGAATTAAAAATCAAGCCTCTCATAGACATAGAATTTAACACATCGCCATAGTTCGCACTAGACCGCAAGAAACGTCACCGATTTTACATTTTTACTTTGTGTATATGCGAGCTTAAGTCAAATTCGTCTAGAAAGTAGACACTTCTACTGACCAAGCATACAGCGCGATGGCCGTAGCAACTGAAGCATTGAGTGATTCAACCTGATTTTTCATAGCAATACTGACCATAAATTGAGGCTTAAAACCCTCAGGAAACCCCGGGCCTTCAACGCCAGGAACAAGCACAAACCGCTTTGGAAATTTAAACTTAGAAATCTCTAATCCGGTACTGTCGAGAGCAACAACTGGTAATGTTCCAAAATTAATTTTATCTAAAGAATCAGCTCGATAATATTCATGATTTAAAAGAGTTCCACTTGCAGCGCGGCTACTCTTAGGATGACAAGGATGGGCACAACCTTTTGAAATAATAATTTTTGAAACACCAAAGGCAGCTGCAGAACGTAACACGGCACCCACGTTACTTGGCTCTTGAAACGCAATTAGCAGCTGACAACCGTCACTTGCTGATTCTGGAGACCAGGGTAAAAATTGTGGGGGCGTAATCAATAGAATCGGAAACCGATTACCAAAAACATCAAGATTTTTAAAAAGAGCTTTATCTAAACGATAAATCGTCAAATTCGAACTTTGAGTAAAAGTTGGAAGTTCCATCTCCGGTGTCAGGATAATCCCCAAGCAGCTTTTGGTATGATGCTCTAATGTCTCACGCACGGTTTTTTTGCCAAATAAAAGTGCTTGGTCGTTAGCCATGATCCCCGAAGAGGTCAAAAGGCTTTCAAATACTTTATAGGTCTCGTTTTGAGGACTTTGAATTTCGTAAGTTTTCATGAATTTGTTCCTTGCACCAAGTACTTATTATGAATAATTTAACATTCATGAAGATACTAGAAAATAAATGGTTTGGGTTATTCTTGGTTTTAGCTCTCATAGTCACGAGCCCTGTATCCATGGCTCGTGTTGAATCGACTGCTAAATCTAAAAAAGCCTCAATTGTCATGCTTTACACAGTACACGCCAGTGATGACGCCGAACAATTTGATAACCTCAACGAGGTGGCGCAATTTTCAATTGATCAATATGACCTTGAAAATAAAACCAAATCAGATTTTAAACTATTCACCGTTGATGACAAAGATAATCCACAGCACGCTCAAAAAGTTTTAAAAAAAATCGTTGAAGATGAAAAACCTATTGCCATTGTAGGCCCTCTTTATTCAAACGTCGCTTTGGGTTTAAAAGACTTTATTAATGAATCTCAAATTCCAATGGTATCGATTTTTGCCACTCATAATGATTTAACTAAAAATAGCGCATTTATGTTTAGAATCTGTGCATCGAATCGCCGACTTGTGAAATCCATGGCTGATTATTTAATTCCTGAAGTGCAAAAACATGGCTTAAGTGTCACAACTTTTAAAGACGTATCTGATGACTACTCAACTGATCTTGCAGATACTTTTAGAATTAATATCTCTGGTGCAAAAATTAACACCAACGAAATATTATTCAGAGGCTTAAGTGGTATTGAGCGACTTAAAGATATCAACGCAAAACTTTGGCGCCCCACGAAGAAAGATGTTTTGTTTTTACCCACACGAGATATCGTCGCTGGTAAAATCATTACGGCTATGGAATCAGAACCATATATGGTCGCTGCAATTGACACTGTTAATTTTTTAGGTCTGATGAAAAAAATTAAATCACAAAAAACACATATAAAATTAGTAACCACTTCACAGTGGTTACCTGGAAAATCTGAATTCAGTAAAAAAATTGAAGCCGCCTATCAAAAACGCTTTCGAAAAGCGATGAACATCACATCAGCACTTACGTTTGATGCCACATATGCTGTTGTTGCCGCCCACTACCGCGCACAATCCAAAACCGTTCCTCTGGCGGTAGCTCTACGTGATGCCAGTAAAGTCACAGGTGTGACTGGTCTTATTCTCATAGGCCAAGACGGTGAACGTGTATTTAGTGACCAATTTTTAAAAGAAGAATTTATCGAATAATTCAATGTTTGCGGTGTGGTCACGCCTATAACCTAAAATACTAGTCTTGAGACTAGTTTCGGTTAATAAACACACGTCTTTGGCACTGACGAAACCCCTTAAACCCTTACAATTTCTTAGTTATATTCCGATAACAACTATGAAAACAGATGCTTGTAAACGCGCTTGCCCCAATAAGGCAAAGCCAAAGGTTATGGAGAATTTCAAATGACCAATGTGAATGTTTTGATTGTTGATGATGATCAAGACTTACTTCGAGTCGTTCAAAAAATTCTTGAAGCAAATGGATACACCGTCACCACCGCTTTGAACCCGATTGAAGGTATGGATAAATTCTTACAAGAATCATTTGATTTGGTTTTGTCAGATGCAAACATGCCGTATAAATCAGGTTTTGAACTTATCAAAACAATACGTTCACACACTCACGCACCCCATGTTGCCATTGCACTTCTCACCGGTCGTCGAGATAAAAAAGACGTCCAACATGGTCTTGATTGCGGAGCCGATGATTATATTATCAAACCCGTCGATCCTGATTTATTCATTGCTAAAGTAGAAAGTCTTTTAAGAAAACGCCCTCCTCAATTTAAGGCGGAAGTAAATTTTGCAGAAAGCCCCGTTCGCATGCCCGCACAGTGGGACATCGCCAATGAAATTGTAAGCGTATCTGAGCAGAGCATCACAATTGTTGGCCCTGTAGCCACTGCCCCTAATTCAAAAATGAAAATAGAAAGCCCACTTTTTGACATTATCGGAATCGAAACACCAACCATGCGCGTTGTTCACTGCAACGTAAAGACTGATGCGCGGTTTCAATTTTTAACCAAAGCTACTTTTATTGGTCTCACTGATAGTGAAAGACAAAAAATACGTTTTTGGGTGAATGCTCATACAGGTATTCATAAGAGCGCAAAAAGCTCATGAAAATTTTATTAGCCGAAGATGATCCCAGCATTCAGATCATTGCCAAACTCACTTTGCAAAAAGTGGGTGGGCATGAAGTTGTTATTGTTAATAATGGTGAAGAAGCAATCAATCGCACACAAACTGAAATATTTGATCTGATCTTACTTGATGGAATGATGCCTGTAATGGATGGCCTTGAGGCCTGTCGACAACTTAAAAAAAATCCCCAAACAAAAAATATTCCCGTAATCTTTATGACTGCCAAAAATCAACAATCAGATATTGATGAGGGGTTCAAAGCTGGGGCTATCGGATATCTTGTGAAACCTTTTGATGCAAAAGAGTTATGCAACGAGCTGTTAAAAATTTACAACAAATATCTCTTTGATCATAACAATGAGAATGCAGCATGAAAACCCTGCAAAAACAACTCAGCAGACTTTTAATTGCACTCTTACTTGTCACCGGTCTTAATTCTGTATTTCTATGGAAAACACTTACAAATCTTTATCAAGCCTCTGAAAAATTACAAAAAAACCAAAGAGTCATAGCACTCGCCACTGATCTTGAGCGTGGTTTTTTTGAAGAAGATAAACTACGAAGCATTGAGCCTGATGAAAGAGAGAAAAAACAACTCAATAATGTTCGCAATCAAATTAAGAGTGATCTTAATGAGATTTTAAATTTAATCGACGACAAACAAGGTGTTGCAAAAATTCGAGAGATTCAAAATTTTTGGAAAAGCTCAAAAGATCATCACGGCACAACACAACTTATGATTTTTGTTCGCTCTTTTATTGCAAACCAACAAAAGTTTTTAAAGCCCCTCGAAGAGGGCGCAAATGATGCCACAAAAGCTACAACTATATTTGCCGCTATTTATTTTATAGTTTTTGGCGTCATACTTTTAATCTTGAATAGTTTTTTACAGCACAGGCTTTTTATTCCGATGGGCAGGCTTTCAGAAAAAATGAAAGACTATCAAGCTGGCAATTATCAACTTCCACCACCCGATTCTAATGAAGATGAAGTGGGGCAACTTGAGGCGCGATTTTATGAAATGGCAGGGCGTGTAGGTCAAACAGTTACAGAACTTAAAGAAATTGATCGCGTGAAAACAGATTTTATTTCTATTGCCAGCCATGAACTCCGTACACCAATGACCTCCGTGAAAGGTTCACTGAGTTTAATCTTAAGTGGCACTGTCAGTGATGTGAACCCAGAGGTAAAAGATCTACTTACTATTGCAGAAAAAGAAACAGATCGTTTGATTCGACTTATCAATGACATTTTAGATCTCACAAAAATGGAAAGTAAAAAACTTTCAATAGATAAAAAATGGCACATGCTCAATGAAGTTGTTGAAACCGCCGTTTCTGCAATTCAAGGGTTACTTGAAATTACAAAAGTAAAAATACAAATGACATTTCCAAATGTGCAATACAAAGCATTTATGGATCGCGATCGCATCACACAAGTCATCACAAACTTACTTTCAAACGCTGCGAAATTTAGCCCCGCAGGTTCTATGGTCACCATTGGTTATGAACCTTATGAAAATGGCATCATGATTTACGTCAGCGATCAGGGCCCTGGCATTGCCAATGAACATAAAGATCATGTTTTTGAAAAATTCAGAAGCACCGATGCTGGGAAATCAAAAATTATTAGAGGCACAGGGTTAGGTTTACCCATCTGTAAAGCACTCGTAGAACAACACGGTGGCCGCATAGGCCTTGAATCAGAATTTGGAAAAGGCGCAACATTTTATTTTATATTAACAGAAGCTGTGGCTACCACCCAATACACCAGCAATGACGTCACCAACGAGGAGGCCGCATGAAGGCATTACCACCAGACATTTTAGCAGAACTTCAAGTTGAGTATATAAAAGGCTTTCCCCAAAAAATTACAGACATTGATGAAGCTCTTATGAATAAACAATGGCCAACATTGATAGAATTACTGCACAAATTAGTAGGCTCGGGAGCAACCTATCAAATGCCCGAAATCACCGATCATGCTCGCGAAGCAGAAACTTACCTAGAAAAAAATCCATCGCCTGATCTAAATAAAATCACAGCACTTGTGAAATCGTTAACGGCGATTTTGAAAAATCATATTCTCGAAGCTGCATAATTATACTAAAAAATAAAAGGGCCGAGTTTTTCAACTCGACCCTTGGCAAATTTCAACTCTAAATAAGATTAGTTCGTGATGCGAACTTGAGCTGCCTGAGGACCTTTACGGCCATCAACAACTTCAAATTCCACTTGATCACCTTCTTGAAGCTGAACACCAGCAAGATCATTCGCGTGAACGAATACATCTTTGCCGCCATTTTCAGGAACGATGAAACCAAAACCTTTTGAAGCATTGAAAAATTTGATTGTACCTTTTTGCATTTGTTTAACCCTTTATAAAAAATTAAAAACATTAACAGCAAAAACGCTGCCGAGAAAATAAGTAATCTACTTGGTTAATCATTACGAGAAAAATCGTTATTGATTTATAAATTGTCCACGGGTTTTTTTCTTGACATGAATTATTACTGACGGTTCGCGAGAAAATTCTACGTCGAGAACCTCTTCACTTCCGTGCCAACTTGCAAGGCATGATCGGTAATACTCAATAAACCGGTTTTCAGCAATTGACACACGAATATTTTTCATCAACTTCTGATAAAAATAAATATTATGTAAGGCAAGTGCACGCCACCCCAATGTCTCACGACATTTTGTGAGATGATGTAGGTATCCACGACTATAAGTTTTGCAAGTGCTACATTCACACTGAGAATCAACAACTTCATCTGACAAACGATACTGGGCTTGAGATAACTTTACTTCTCCATGAGAAGTATAAACATTCCCTTGTTGAGCCATCTTCGTAGGAATAATACAGTCAAACATATCAACGCCACGCTTAACTGCCTCTAATAAATCAATCGGTGTTCCCACACCCATAAGATAGCGCGGTTTATTTTTAGGCAAAAGTTCTGCGACAAGCTCGGTGAAATCTTCTCGCTGAGCTTTAGTTTCTCCCACGGCGAGCCCACCAATAGCTAAGCCATCAAAATCATGTTGAGTTAAAAAATCAGTACTTTGACGTCGAAGATCTTCAAACACACCACCTTGTACGATTCCAAAAAGAGCCTGATGTGAATTCACATTTGCAGCCAAACTTCTCAAAGCCCATCGATGAGTGAGCTCCATAGCTTTTTTTGTTTCAGCATGTTCAGCAGTAGATGTGATGCATTGATCAAGAACCATCATGATGTCTGAACCAATAGCGTTTTGCATAGCGATACTGCTTTCAGGTGTAAGCTTGTACTCATTACCTTCAACGTAACTTTGAAACACAGCACCTTCTTCAGTAATTTTTCGAGAACGTGGAAGTGAAAATATTTGAAAACCACCTGAGTCAGTAAGCACTGGTTTATTCCAACTCATAAATTTATGAATACCACCAAATTTTTGAAACACCTCAATGCCGGGTCTTAAAAGTAGATGGTAGGTGTTGCCTAAAATGATTTCGCTGCCAGTAGATTCAATTTCAGGAGTATCTAAGGTCTTCACAGTAGCAAGTGTACCCACTGGCATAAATGCAGGGGTATTCACATCACCATGAAGTGTTGAAAACCGACCTAGTCGCGCCTTTGAATGGGTGTCTGTTTTAAAGAGTTCAAACTTAAACTTCATTGCTCATAACCTTTAACAACGTGTCTCTACCGTACTGTAATTCGTAGCAACCTAACCTGTTTGACGCAAAATGACAACCGCCTATGAACATAGCTCTAGACTCTGCGAGAAAAACCAAGGATAACGCTAATCTGTATGGCAAAAATACAAACCAAAATCTTAGCCTTTTGTGGAAGTTTTCGCTCTGGTTCACTGAACAAGAAACTTTTACTCATTGCTTGCGATGAACTTAAAACCCAAGAATGTGAAATAAATTATCTTGAGCTAAAGTCTTTGGAATTACCCGTATACAATGGGGATGACGAAGACGCCCTAGGTCTCCCGGCAGGGGCTCAGAAATTAATTAAAGCCCTTGAAGAGGCCAGCGCTATTTTAATCGCGACGCCTGAGTACAACGGTTCTATTCCCGGTGGCCTTAAAAACGCCATTGATTGGGCTTCGCGAGCTAATAAAAATCCCTTTAAGGGGAAGACTATTGCGCTCATTGGTACATCTTCTGGTTGGTGGGGGGCTACGAGATCTATTACACACCTGAGAGCCAGTCTTACGCATTTACAGGCTGTTGTAATCCCGGCTCAATTGGCTCTACCTAACGGACAAGAAAATATAAAAGATTCCAAGCTTACGCAGGACGTGCATGCAAAACAATTAAAAGCTGTTTGCACTGAGCTAGTCCATTTTTCTGAAGCTTTTAAGGCTTAAAAATCAAGGCCATCTTGAATTTGCCTCTCAGATTAGGCACAATATAAAAGATCAATCAGCTTCACTTATGGAGCCGATTAAACAAGAGGTTTACGTCGTGAGTAACTCGCTGAAAGACGCACTGATAAAAGCAGGTGTTGTTTCAAAAGAAAAATTAGATCGAGAAAAAGAGTCAGATCGTCGCGAGAAGATTCAAAGCAAAGGTCCATTGCAACACGGAATTCATGCTCATCATATTCGTACAGATTGTGATCATTGCAAAAAGAATTCCCCTGATATTGAATTTTACGAACACACCAATCGCAGCATTTTAGCTAAATGGCTTTGTATTCCGTGCGCAGATAAAGCGTGTATCAAAGATGATTGTCGTCAATCAGCCCAGAGCAGTTATTCAAAATCAGGGATTTTTCGCCGTGAATATGGTGCCACTAAAAAAATGGCCCCCACATCACCAGGCGTAGTTCCGCCCAAAGCTCCAGCGACACCACCCAAGTCAGCGCAAGCTGCTGACGCAAAACCTGTCAGCAAACCCCAAACGCCTAGGCCAAAAATTCAGCCCAAAGCTTGGGTTAAAAAGCAGGGTTAAATTTAATAGCCCAATCATTTCATTGACCTATCGCGTTAATTCAACTATAAGTAGCCCACAATATTGGCAAATGTCTGCCATTAGTAATTGAGGAGTAATCCGGTGAAACTTTTAATTATCGCTTTGAGCACGGTATTTCTGAGCACTGCAAATGCAGCAAAACTTGAGTGTCAATTAGAAGCTGGACAACTTGTTCCAAACCAACCCAAACAACTTATGACCGATGTTGTTTGGAGTGAAAAAATTCCACTTGAAAAATCAACTTACGAAAGAGCCGAAGTTAAACTCTCAGCAAATGACACTATTTATATCACCATTAGCATTGAAGAAACTTCTGGTGGTCGCATCATCGAAGCAGCCATCAGTCGATTTGATACCGTTGGACAACGCAAATGGCATAACTGGGGTGTGGGAAATTCATCTTACAGAGGTATGATGCCCACTGTGCTTCCCGCTAATTTTTCATTAACCGCACCACTTACCGGTACAGTTGATAACAACAAAGAAATTACTGGTTTTGATGGATTACTTCTGGAATGTGACCTTCGCTAAATTATTTATTAATCGGCTTAGTTAAATCATAAGCTGTGATTAAATTTTCTGCCATGCGTGGAACAATCAACATTTTTTGTTTTGCGATATAGCCAATATCAGCCGAGCCTTTCATACCTGATAGCATGACACTCACATTTCCCGATGGTGTGATTGAAAAAACTTTTCCAGCCATCCAGTCTGAGACTAAATAATTACCCAATTCATCTATTTCAAGACCATCAAGATTACCCGCAGGTTTTTTAGTAATAAGAGTTTTCTTTTTTGTTTTTAAATTAAGTTTATAGAGATTTCCTGGGATTTTTGTTTTCCAATTTGCATCGGGTATCCCCCACGCCGCAACAATGAGATCATCTCCATTAATAAGTAACCCATTTGGCGCTTCGAGATGATTGCCTTGAGCAAATACAGAAACTGTGCCATCAGGATTTATCTGATATATTTTTGAGCCAAATGTGTCAGATACATAAATAGTTCCGTCATTTGTAATTGCGATATCATTTAGAAATTTAGAATCACCAATATTGATTTTTTTAAGTATTTTCCCAGTGGCAATATCGATAACAAGAACATCGTGGATATCTGAAACATACAAAGTGCTTTTGTGTGAACGCATGCCTTTTGGAGCATTAAGGCCTTCAATCCATTTCGTACTTGTCATTTTTCCTGATTCAGAAATTTTTTGAATCCAGCCTTGTCCATCAGCTTTATCTGGCTGACCAACTACGTTTGAAATGAAAATCGTTTTTGTTTCGACATCATGATAAACACTCTCAGGCTCGCTACATTGATCACATAATTCCCAACTTACATAATAAGATGACTTTTTTTCTTTCACCGCAGCGAAACAAAAAGTTGAGAGCATGAGTAGTGTAATAGATAAAATAATCTTCACGAGTTCTCCTATTTTTTTTAATTTACATTGAGCGAAAGAAATTAACTGGGCCAACACCTTCGCGAATAACACGTACTGAATTTTCGCTAAGGTCTACAACACTGGTAATGCGTGGAGCAATAGCTCCACCATCAACGATGCCATCAACTTTTCCGTGATACCAACGTGCGATTGAAAGTGGATCAACAGGACCGCTTTCCATTCGAACTGTTGAACTCAAAAACGGGCTCTTTAATGCACGAATTAAATCTAAAGTGGTCTCATGCTCAGGAATACGAATACCAACAGATTCTCGTTTCATTCCAGCCAATGGCGGAACTTTATCTGTAGCACGTAAGATAAAAGTATATGGCCCGGGTAAATGCTGTTTTAAGAAAAATTCAGCAAATTCATCAATCACGGCATATTCACGCACCATCTCTAAATCTGAACACATAACTGTATAGGGTTTATCAACAGGACGTAATTGAATTTGGGTGATGCGCTCTGTTGCTTTTTCGCTGTGAAGAGCACAGCCAATGGAATAACCCGTATCGGTTGGGTAAACCACAACCGCGTCGTTCTTTATGAACTTTACTGTGTCGGTGAATTCTTTTGTATTACGAGGATCATCCCCGTCGTGAAATATGGCTAAAAACATGTTCTTGATTAAACACCAAGTTTAATAAAAGTCTAGTGGATTTAGCTTGTTCCGTCTTCTGGGTACTCAATTTTAAGAATTTTCAGCTCAGTCTCACCATTGGGTCGTTGCACAATGACGTGTGAGCCCTTTTGGGCATTCATCAAAGCCTTAGCCACAGGTGACACCCAGCTAATCTTACGACTTTCGATATCGATTTCATCCTCGCCTACGATTTGATAGCTAAGTTTACGGCCATCTTCATCTTCAACGGTTACCTTTGCGCCAAACAAAACCTGCTCTTTGGATTGTTTTCCAAGCTCAACTACGACTGCACTGGCCATACGTTTACCCAAGAATTTTAGCCTTCGGTCGATTTCGCGTAGTCTTCGCTTTCCATAAATGTAATCACCATTTTCTGAGCGATCACCGTTGCTCGCGGCCCAAGCGATTGTTTCTACAAGTTTTGGACGCTCGTCATGAAAGAGCTTTTGATATTCAGTTTTTAATTTTTGAAAACCATTGGGCGTGATGTAGTTTTTGTAACCATCGGGTGAGCTGCCACCTTCGTCGCCATCTTCATCGTTATCTAAATCAGAATCAGTGAGGTCATCTTCTTCATTATGCAACATTGATTTCACCGCTCGTTCTTTCTTTAAAGAATATCAAAAGAATAACTCCAAGTAGGGCAAAAGTAGCTGAGGCCCAAAATGCCCATTGCACTCCGTAAGAATCAAAAATACTAGCAAAAATAATATTTGCTGGAACTATTCCCAGTGCATTAACCACACTGAGCCACCCATAGCTTTCACCTTTATTATCTTTATTCACGTAATCGGCCACCAGAGCTTTTTCTACACTCTCAGTGAATCCGTAAAAGAGTCCGTAAAGACAAACTAAACCAACAAATGCATGATTCGTGAGCCCTGGTAAACCGATAAAAAAATATGACACTGCGTATGTGAGCCATCCAAAAATCATGACATATTTGCGTCCTAATTTATCTGAAATTTTTGAAATCTTGTATGAAGAATAAACGGTTACTACATTAAAAGCTGTCATGATCATGAAAATTTCACGAAGTGAAAAACCCATTTTTTTAGCTCTCAAAATTAAAAATGAATCACTGGAATTTGCTAATGCAAAAATAAAAGCGATAAAGAGGTAATGTTTGAGCTTGGGATGTAGTTTTTTAAAATTAAAAGTGAATTTTCGAGATTCAATAGCTTTATGCACTTTAGGTTCATGAACAAATAAAGCCAGTACGATAAGTGCTAATATCCCAGCAGCGGCTGCTATCAAAAGTACTTGGGTTAAAACTACTTCGTCATTCTCATTTAGTAAGGGCAAGATCAAAGCCAGCGTTCCCAAACCTATAACAGAACCGAGTGAATCTAAGGCGCGGTTGATTCCAAAATTTTCACCAAGATTTTCTTTTGTGCTTAAGTCGACAATCAAAGCATCTCTAGGTGCACCTCGAATTCCTTTACCCAATCGATCAAAAACGCGAATAACGCCAATTCCAAAAGCAGAAGTACTCAGTACGATAAATGATCTGCCCACAATTGACATTGCGTAACCTAAAAAAACTAATGGTTTTCTTTTTTGAATTTTATCTGAATAGATACCTGAAAAAAGTTTTGTGATAACACTTAGTGCTTCAGAAATTCCCTCGATGAGCCCTAATCCCATAGCACTGGTGTTAAAAACAGTTACTAAATAAATGGGCAATACTTTTGATACGACTTCACTGGAGAGGTCGTTAAAAAAACTCACCATTCCGATCCATATTACGGAGCGTCTATTTTTATCTGGTTCATTCATGGGGTCTAGGTCTAGCGGATTTTAGTTTTACATGCGACTAAAATAGTGAACAGTTTCTTGCACTTAAACTGTTATCTGGCATGCCATAGGGGCTTAATAAAACAAACGTTTAAAACAAGTGTTTGTTTTTTAAAACACTTGTTTTATATTATAATCACAAATCATTAAGGGAAGCATTTTATGCGTTTAGGTCGAATTTCAGCAAAAGCTTTAGATCCTTCTACCAGAGAAGAGATACTAAACGTTGCACAAAAGGTATTTGCCGATGTTGGCTTTAAAGAAGCTACCATTCGTCAAATCTGTAAAGCTGCAAAAGCAAATGTCTGTTTAGTCTCTTATTACTTCGGTGGAAAAGACGGCCTTTATAAAGCAATTTTTGAACGCGTCGGACAAATTCGCGCAGACCTTTCTCAAAATTTTATTAAAAAAGACCCACTTCCAGAAACGGCCGAAGCCTACCGTGAAAAGCTCGGTGTTTTTTTAGAACATATGTTTAATGAAATCGCATCTCGCCCTGATTTTTGTAAACTTATGAATCGAGAAATTTCAGACGGAATGCCCAGAGCAGGCGAAGTAATTAAGAAATACATCGGCCAAGCAAAAGGTGCCTTTAGTGAATTTATAGCCTACGGCCAAAAAAAGAAATTCATCAATGCTCAATTAAGCCCCGATATGGTTGCTATGTCGGCAATCAATATGTTTTTGGGGTTTACCAATCAGATGAACAATCAAGTAGGATTTTTCTTTCATGATTTAAATTCGACAGATGAAATTAAAGAGGCAATTAAAAAAACAGTTACCACCATTTTTTTTGATGGAGTGTTCAAATGAACGCATACAAAATATTATTTACTCAGATCAGTCTCATAACTCTGTTCGGCTGGCCAACACACGCCCATGCTGAACTAACGTTAAAAGATTATATCAATCAAGTTAAGACTCAAAACCAGGGTTACAGAGCAACACAGATTGCACAAGATGGTTTTTGGTACCGTGAAAGTGAGGGCAGTATCGATTTTATGCCATCACTTATAGGTGGAGCGAGTTACTCCGACGATAAAAAACAACAATCAAGCCCCTTGTACGGCACTCAAACTATTTCTCAAAATGCTTATCTTGGCGTTCAGACAAAACTCAGAACAGGTACTAACTTAAGTCTGACGTATAACACTACTTACGCGCAGGTAAATGGTTCAACATCAATACCTTCTGCTGGCAACTATAGTAATGCTCCGCAAATCAGTATTTCACAACCGCTTTGGAAAGACTTCAACGCTGAACTCTCTAAAGCTTTTGAAGAAACAACAGTTTTGTCTTTAAAAGCACAAGCTCTCTTACAAAAATTCTCATCTCATCAAATTATCTATAGCGCTGAAACAGCTTACTGGCGTTTAGCACTCTTGCGCCAAGTAGTAAATTTTGACAAAGACTCAATTGAAAGAACAAATAAAATTCTTAAATGGAATCAAAAACGTGTCAGCATGAACGTCACAGATCGCGCCGATCTACTTCAAGCCCAAGCAGCCTTAAAAGCTCGTGAGTTACAATTTCAAACAGATGAAGAATCATTAAGACAAGCTGCAAGTCTTTTTAATTCCGCACGTGGAGTTCGTGGAGATCATGTACCTGAAGTACTCACACCTATTGAAGTGGGTATAGAAAAAATGGCAGCCTCTGAAGTTAAACGACTCGCAGATCGCGCCGATGTAACTGCCAATGTTTTAAATGCTCAAGTTCAAAAAGCACAAGCAAAGCTTGCCGCTGAAAAAGTAAAACCTGATGTTAGCCTCTACGGGACTGCGGCATTTAACGGACGCGATTCAAATCAAAGAATAGCTACCCAACAATCTTGGAAGTCTGATTATCCAACTTATACTGTAGGTGTTAAACTTACCGTGCCATTAGGTTTGGGAATCACGAGTGACATTAAAGAAGGTTACAATGCTTCGGCTCAAGCAGCAGAGAACGCTTCATGGAGAGCACGATTTGAATTGGACCAAGATTGGTCTGATCTTCAAAAACGATTTAAAGATGCACTCACTCGTTTAGAGACAGCTCGAGATCTTGAAACGCTTCAATCAGAAAAACTTGAATATGAACGTAAACGTTTCGGTAACGGACGCACCACCAGTTATCAAGTTTTACAATTTGAAGATCATTTCTCTGATGCACGACTCATTAGAATTAGAATTATCAATGACATCATCTCACTTCGAGCCCTGTCTCGTCTTTACAACGGAGAATCACTGTGAACTTATCTGCACTCTCAATCAGACGCCCAGTATTTTTAACCAGCATTGTGATCGTGACATTGCTCGTTGGCTTACTTGCATTGAGCAAACTCGGAGTAGATCAGTTTCCTGACGTTACATTTCCCGTAGTGGTGACAACCGTTTTATACCCGGGTGCCTCGCCCCAAGAAGTAGAAACACTTATAGTTAAACCTTTAGAAGAAAAACTTTCCTCATCTTCAGGGCTCAAGCGCCTTAATTCTGTAAGCCAAGAAGGTATGGGCTATGTCGTCTCAGAATTTGCACAAGGTGTTGATATCAAATATGCCGAACAACAAGTTCGAGATAAAGTTTCAAACGTACGTGGACAGCTACCAAAAGATATTGAAGAACCCAGGGTTAGCCGTGTTGACGTATCTGACCAACCCATTATGAGATTTTCTCTCTCAGGTGATCTCAGTCGCGCCGAACTTTTTGATATCGCCGAGAATGACGTTAAACCACTCATTGAACAAGCAAACGGTGTTGGTCAAGTTGATATTATTGGTGGAACAAAGCGTGAAATCAAAGTTGAGGTGGATCGCAAAAAACTAAAACAACGTGAACTTTCAATTCAAACTCTAGCTCAAAAAATTGGAGCTTCAGCACAAAACGTTCCTCTAGGAAAAGTCGTAAAAGGAAATCAAGAAACAGTATTTAGAACTATTGGCGAGTTTAAGTCGATTGATCAAATTAAAAACACAGTTGTTAATTTCTTTGGTAGTGACGTCCCCGTAAGTTTATCAAGTGTAGCAAACGTCACAGACAGTGTTGAAGATGAAACAACTCGCAGTATACTTAACGGCAAAGCCGCACTTTTTATCGACGTTAGAAAACAATCAGGCGCAAATACAGTTAGCGTAGCAGACGAAGTTATGAAAGCTGCGACAAAAATCAATAAACAATTAGCACTCAAGCAAGGCAAATTAGAAGTTTCTATACTACGCGATGGTGCCAAGTGGATTCGTGCAAACGTTGAAGACGTAAAAGGGTCAATTATAGATGGAGGCTTACTCGCCGTATTTGTCGTGTTTCTCTTCTTAGGAAATTTCAGATCAACAATCATCACAGGGCTTGCACTTCCCAACAGCATCATTGGGGCATTCATATTAATGTATCTCATGGGTTTCACCATAAACGTCATGACACTCCTTGCACTGAGCCTCGCAGTAGGCCTATTAATCGACGACGCAATTGTTGTTCGAGAAAATATATTCCGGCGTATGGAGCTAGGAGAATCAGCGCGGGTCGCCGCTGAAAAAGGAACTCAAGAAGTAACCATGGCTGTTGTTGCCACGACACTCACTGTTATAGCTGTGTTTTTACCGGTCGGTTTTTTGTCAGGTACGGTAGGACAATTTTTTAAACAATTTGGTTTAACAATTGTATTTGCAATGATCATCTCTCTTTTTGATGCGTTGACAATGGCGCCCATGTTATCTGCTTATTTCGCAGGTACGGGTCATAGCACAACAAAATTTGGAAAATTAATGGAGCGATTTTCTAAAAGTGTAGATCGAACCCATGAACGCATCACTGGATTATACGGTAAGGTATTAAAATTCACACTCAGAAAACCTGCTGTGATTTTGGGTCTCGCACTGGTGATATTTGTTTTCAGCATGGGTTTAGCACGAAGTGTAAAAAGCACGTTCCTACCCAACTCCGACAATGGCGAATTCACGGTCAGTTTAGAAATGCCTCCAGGTACAAGTTTAGATGTCATGCAAGAGACTGCACTCAAAGTAGAAGCTGAAGTAAAAAAATTCCCTGAAATTGATCGAGTCGCAGTTACAGTGGGTAAAGGTACTGGCGAATCAAACGTAGCCTCACTTTATGTTGCACTTACTCATTACACAAAACGTAGTTTAATGACCAATCAAGTAAAAGAACTTATACGTCCAAAACTTATTCCATATGCCTATGCGTCACCTAAAGTAACTGACGTAGATGTGGTCGGCGGAAATCAACGCCCCTTCACACTCAGTATTTCAGGAGAAAATCTTGATCAAGTTTCAGAGTATTCAAACAAGCTTGTAGCAAAGTTTAAAAAAATTCCTGGCCTCGCTGATATCGATACTAATTATCGTTTGGGAAAACCAGAATTTCAAGTGCAACTGATTCCTAATAAAGCAGAAAACTATGGAGTTCTCTCTGGAATGGTAGGTCAAGAATTACGTGGAATGCTCGAGGGTATTGTGGCTGCCAAGTATCGTGAAAATGGAAAAGAATATGATATTCGAGTAAGACTAAAACCTGAACAAAGAGATTTAGAAAAATCTTTTAACGAACTTTACGTTCCTAATATTAACAATAATCTTGTGCAACTTGCAGATGTATCAACGGGTGTGAAAGCAGAAGGCCCTTCAAAAATTTCACGTTATAATAGAGCGCGTACCATCATTATCTCAGCTGATCTCGCACAAGGTGGAGCACTTGGTGATATCCGAACCGAAGCAGAGCGCATTATTGCCGAAGAAAAGCTTCCCGAAGGAATGACTTTCGCATTCTTAGGACAATCTGAAGACTTCGTCGAACTTAGAAACAACATGCTCATCGCAGTTGGTCTTGCGGTCACTTTTGTTTATTTAATTTTAGCAAGCCTCTACGAATCTTTTGTTCTCCCATTTACAATCATGCTTGCCTTACCACTGGCTATCGTCGGAGGACTCATCGCACTTTTCTTATTTGATGAGTCACTTAATATTTTCTCAATGATCGGTATGATCATGCTGCTGGGGCTCGTTACAAAAAATTCAATATTGCTAGTCGACTATACCCTTCAGCTCATTAAGGGAGGAATGACACGTAATGAAGCATTGCTTGAATCAGGAATAAAACGATTGCGTCCAATCTTGATGACGACCGTTGCACTTATCGCTGGTACATTACCGATTGCTCTTGGGCTTAGTGAAGCTGCCAGGTCAAGAACCAGTATGGGAATTGCAATTATCGGAGGTCTCATCAGCTCAACACTACTCACACTAGTAGTTGTACCCGCTGCATTTGGTTATATTGATGATTTCAGAAACTGGGGCGGAAGACTTCTCACAAAAATTTTCAGGCCTAAGCAAGAAGTTTAAGGTTAGCTACTTAACCATTGTAATGCTGACCCTATAATCACGATCACGTATTTTGGCTTTGTGGACAAATGGAACATTTAGTTTAAATACGGTTTTTTTTGACCAATGAATGTCCCAAGTTGCATCCATCGGAAAATCATTTGAGTGGTACTCAACTTGTGCTGTGAGATTGCCGCCCCTGTATTTTAAGCGGTAAAGAAAAATGGTTTCCATACGAGGACCCATTTCATGCCAGTAATATGTATCGATCCCATAGACATTCACCGGTGTTTCTTGAAGAAAATTACGCACAATAACGTAATCTACATCGGGTGCACCGGTTTTTTTAACTTCAACGATACGGCTAAGTTTTAGACCTGGCTGAATAATACCTTGAGCTTGAACTTGGTTACATAGAAATGAAATAAGAAATATAGCACCAATTAATGACTTCATAAGGCCCCCCCTAATGTGTGCAAAGAGGTAAGCCAAAAATGCAAATGTGTCTATGCTTTAAAAGCCCTTGCCTGCTTCTAAATGCTTTAAAGTGTCTTGCGCGTGCTGAAGTTTAATTTTTAAGAATTTATCTGATGCTTTTAAAGACAATTCCTCAGAAGCTTCTCCGTATTTAGTTAAATGAGACTGAGCTGCTAATACATAGGCTTTAAGATCTAGAATCTGCTGGGCACAGAGATCAGCGTTATTTTTGTGATTCTCTTTAGAATAAACCCAAGCGATTTTACCTTCACTAATGAAAAATTCTAAGTGACGGCTCTTCAAAGTTGATTCCATGATACTCAATAGATGACGACTTGTGATTAAGGATAATTTTTCATCGTTGATTGATTGAGCTTTTAATTGTGGGATAATTTCTTTCATTTTTTTGAGAATTTTTCTCAGATTCAAAATTTCTTCTGAATTCGGAGAAACCAACTGACCGTTAATGTAATAAACGCGATCATACTTAATAAGAAAAGTTTCAATTAAATTTATTGCGATTTGAATTTCACTTAATTGTTCTGAACTTGGAATTTTTTGATCTAAAACAATTTCAACATCAGTTTTTGAATTATCAATTCGATGTGTTTTAGCTTTTGTTAAATGACCCGCAATTGTTGTTCGATCTTTTTGAACTTCATTAACGGAATAGTGCGGAATAGAATTATTTGAAACTTGGGATTGATAGTTTTTAGCCCCACAACCAACTAAGGTAAGGGCTAAAATCAACATGCTATAAGTATTTTTTTTGTTCATAGGTGTGTGCATGAGCAATGAGAATGCCAATTCTATAAGGCTTTTAATGACTTATAGGCGTATTTCTTAAGAAATGAGCGAATAATGAGTAAACACCCTTACAATTTTTACTAGAATCTTAAACGCTAAGGTCTTTGTTGGTAGCAGGAGTAAGTGGCAAACGCACCGCGACGCCCCCAGCTGTAACACTGGCTTTGAATTGCACCTGTGGGTTTTGAACTACGCGCTTTTGAAGTTCAGCGAAAATGAGATGCTTAATTTGATAGTCATTTTCTTGAGCAACGATCTGTTTTGCGCATCGATCTTTAATATTGATCACAACAGGGGCTTTCATATTCGCAGTCATTAAGGTGACATCTTCAGGAATTGTGACGATATTGAAAACGCGCTTTCGATCTTCAATCTTCATCGAAAGTGCTTCAAGATCATGTTTTGATAAATTCACTTTATAGTCTGTGGTAAATAGCTCGGGTTCTAAAACGGGGAAAGCTACACCAGGACGCTCACACGACTGAAGCCACGCAAATATTTCATCGTTTGGATCATCCAAAAGAACAAACTTCCGCAGTTCAGAAAAGCCCAATAGGCCTTCTTTAAATGTTATGAGATCAGTTTCACTTACCGTAACGAGGCCAAACCGAGTGGTTTGAAATTGCATTTTTCCTAGACCTCCATGTCCAGACTAACAAAAAAAGCCGGGCCTGCAAGCCCAAAATACCGTACTTCTAACTTTAACCCCTCTTTAGGAGTGTAGCCACTTTTTTGGTGTTGTCAGAGCTGCTGGTGGATGCAGCCTTATTCTGTTCTTGAATGGCCAAGTAGACTTCTTCTCGATGAATTTTTGTCTCTTTTGGGGCTTCAATGCCTAAGCGAACTTGCTTTCCTTTGATTTGGACCACAACTATCTTGATGTGATCATCAATCGCAATGCTTTCGCCCAACTTCCTGGTCAATACTAGCATGTTAACTCTCTCCTACTTCGAATGCTCGCCACTTCCTGTGAGTCTGGTCAGATTTTTTAAAACCTGACCATGGTTAGCCGGACTATCTTAAAAAGTCAAGCAAACTGGGCTGAAGTAACTTGCCAGATGTTTGCAGCGTAGCCTTCAAAGTATTTTCGTTTTTTGTTATATCTGTGAACACTTCAAAGGCATCGGCATCCTCTATTGAACTCAAGAGGCTAGCATCTTCAACTTTTTGTTTTCCTAGCCCTAAGCTGGTATTTTCTAACGAGGCAACGCGAGATCCTACTTGTGAACGTAGCAAAACGACTTGTTCATGTGCGCCATCAAGACGCTCTAATGTTTCTTGAATAGCGACTGTGTCATTTGCACGTAAACCTGCTGACAGTGCATTTAAGGTGGTGAAAATATTTTCTCCCTCAGCATTTTCTTTAGGAGATTCTATGGTTTCATTTGCTTTTAAACTTTCGCGACGTTTTGACTCACGAGCGCTATCTGAACTGGCAGCTGACACCGAGTCATTTTCATTTGCAGGGCCACGTATTTCAATATCTTCTGGCTCTTTTGAAGCTGGAATTGGTGGATAATTAGGAGTTGTCGATCCCCTTCTTTCAGATGGTACTAGAGCAAGTTTACTATTCTTACCTAGGAAAACCTGATCACCGGGTAAATTAATAGTGGTAAAAACACCCTTATTTACTTCAATTTTCATTCCACCCTCATCACCCCGATAATTTCCATCATTATCAAATGGAGAATGAGTGGTCTTGTATCCACCAAAAATAAATCGCTCGCCTACTTTGCGATTGCCGATATGAACCATATCTCGAGTGAGTTGTTCAATTTCTGTGGCAACTGCAAGGCGAGCTGATGCGTTTGTGCTCGCATCACTGGCTTGGCCAAGTGCTAATTCTTTTGCACGTGCTAATACTTCTGTGGCCTCACCTAACGCAAGATCTGTGTAGCTTAAGAAGTTTCTTGCGATGTCGATATTTTTAACAAATTGTTCTGAACCAACTTTGTCAGTACGAATTCCAAGCATGCGAGATGTTCCAACAGGATCGTCAGAAGGTTTGGTAATGCGCTTCATTGACGATGCTTGATTTTGAAGGTCAGCCATCTCTGAACGATTTTTAGCTATATTGCCCTTCACTTGCTCGTAGTTCATATTATTACTGACGCGCACTTATGACCTCATAATCTTTTTAAATTTAAAACGGTATCAAACATTTCATCGGCGACTTTAATAAGTCGCGCAGATGCGTCGTATGCTTTTTGAAATTTGACCATGTCCGTTGTTTCTTCATCAAGGCTTACGCCACTGATTCCTTCACGAACATTTTTCAATTGCTCGACTATGTTTTTTTGATGCTCTAAAGCCATTGTATTTTTGCGAGTTAGAACCGCAAACTCACCAACGATGCCATTGAAGTAGTCATCTACAGAAGATGTTCCATTTTGAAAGATTGCTTTTGTCTGAACAGCTGCAATGGCGTTAGCGATTCTATTATCACCAGGGCTTCCTGGTTGAAATGCGCCAGCAATGTAGCCTGAATCTTCTTCGATTTCTTCATTGAGTTTAATATTTAGAGCTGCATTGAATTCATCTTGAACGGGCTCAAAGAAATTTCTGCCTGTTTGATCGTACCGGTCATAACCTTGTCTATGTAATGCATTGATTTCATCAGTTACACTAAATGCGATGTGATCTAATTTGCTATGAAGATCATTGATGATACTGTCACGAGCATCAAGGGCTCCGCCGATGTGACCACCTTTAAGTTGATTGGTAACTAAAAACTCTGAACCTTTTGGTCCACTCCTGAAGAAAACATCAATATTGCCTTCGCGCTTAATACCATCAGCTGGAGTCGACTTAGCAATGAGTTCATTGAATTCATAGCCACTCACAAGCAGAGCGTTATTTCCTGCCGTAATAGCGATTTTTCCGTTATCACCTTCAGCGTAACGAATATTAACGAGCTCACCGAGTTTTTTCAAAAGAAGGTCACGCCTATCGCGTTCATCGTTAGCGGGAGCTCCTGAAACTTCAACCATTTGGATTTTTTCATTAAGTGTGGCGATCTCTTTTGAATAACCATTGATCTGTGAGACTTGCGCACGAATCTGAGCATCAACATCTTTTTGAATAGAATCGAGTTGATTATGAATACGATGAAAGTCTTCGGTAAGAATTTTAGCACTTTCTTTTACAAGAGCGCGTGTCGCTTGTGACTCGGGATTATTTGCAAATTCTTTAAAAGCGTTGAAGAAATTTGCCAAAAATCTGTTCAGACCTTTATTAATACTTTCGTTGTAAACTTGTTCAACCCGGTCGAGTGAACCCTGACGACCACTTGAGGTTCCCAGCTTCGTTGTTTCATCTTGAATTTGTTTATTGAGATAACTATTAACGACACGAGTAACGCCGACAGTTTTTGAACCTTGGCCTATTCTTAATTTTCCCGAGCCAATGGGCTCAGCGGATTGTTGTTCAATGCGCTGACGAGTGTACCCTTCAGTGTTGGCATTAGCGATGTTATGAGATGTTGTTTGCAAAGCAGTTTGGCTATTTGCCATAGCTTGCTTGCCAACAGTCATTATTGAACCAATGCGTGGGGACATCCTGTCCTTTCAACAACCCGCAATCATTGCGAGCTCTAAAACTTAAACTTCTTTGCTAACGAAGTGGCCTGCAACTTCGTTTTTTTTCACTTCACCCGATTGAGCATATGTAGATCGAGGTTGAAGTGTATCTTTAATTGCACCGAGAGCCCCATTCACCATCTTCAATGACGATTGAATGAGAGCCTCGTTGTTTTCATTGATTTCTTTTATGCGCCTAATGAGTAAATCTAATGTTGAATGTATGCTGCGCAATTTTGAATTATACGGATCAACAACTTTTGAAGCTATTTCTAAAAGTCTCGGACTCTCGGTACTTGCACCAACAGCCGCAGCTAAGTCACGGGCTGCTTTTTCACGCACGCGCTCTAGGGCTCTGATTTTAAGAACCATCGCTTCTTTTGATTTATTGTTTTCATTGAGTTCGTCTATTTTTGCCGAGATGAGAACTTCTTTCTCACGGCGTACGAGATCAAGCAGAGCCCTATAGACTTTAATTTCGTCTTCGAGAACGATTTCTAAACTTTTATAGGCCTCATGCATTTTCGCTTCCTTGCAAATTGCTCTTAGGCTTTAGAGAATTATTTTATCCGTCTGTCTTCGTTAAAAAATCATTGTATGCGTGTTCATCAACCATCTTGTCTGCGGTTTTTGCTGAGTCAGGTTTATATTCACCTTTTGCAATCATAGCTTTGAACTTTGCAACTTTTGCTTCGTCAACATCAGGAACGCTATTCACAACATCTTTAACTTTTTTCATGTCTTGTGCGCGTTCAGAAAGTTTTACTTTTGCTGATGCAAGTTGATCTGATGACGAAACATTCCCAGTTTGTTGGGCTGAGCTTGCTGCACCTTTTCTTTTTGAGCCTTGTGCTTTGGCTGTTCCATCTAACTGATCAATAGAAGTTTTATCGGTTACCTTCATAGTAGCCTCCTTAGTATATACTTTATTTTATTCGGTTTTCTGCTCTCTACGCAACCCGAAAAACACCTGAGCACCTTCTCCACGTTGAGATGCCGGGAGCTCTGCTATAACTGATCCCGCATCAACCCTTTGTCCATTTTTTACGCGGTTGTTTCCTGAATGTACCATTTGTGTCACCAGGCCTTGGTCGTGTTTCACAACAACCATCTGACGACCATCTTCTAGAGCTGCAGATTGAAGAACAATCCCAGGGTAAGGGCTGTGCAAATCTACACGCTCGGGTAAAGGTTCAACAGATTTTAAAACATATCCACCTTCAGATGCTTTCGCCATAAAAAGACTGCCGTCTGATTTTCTCAAAATATCTCGAGGGCGATCATTCTGAGCTGATCCCCCCGGAGGTAATCTTAAAGCTTCTCCAGGACTCTTACGGGGAAGAGTAGCAGCGTTTCCGTATTTATCTTGAAGCTGATCGTAAATAATATCAGCCAACCCGATACCGCCACGCTCCACCCAACTATCTGCATATTTATTATCAAGTTCTTCACGGAAAATTCTTTCTCCCATTCCCTCGGGAACAAGTTCGTTTCCCGGAACTGTCTTTCGCATTTCAGAAATCATTTGTCGGATAAATTGATTTTCAAAATTTTGCGCAGCTTCGAGCATGCGCGGATCACGTTGATCTTTTTTTGATTGAGCCCGATGTAGCGATGACTGCGTAACATCGAGTGGTTTTTCTTTGATCTTCATTTAACCACACGATTTAAAAAAAAAGGGGCGATGGACCAATGAGTTCGCGCTTCCTGCGCCTCATTCTGCAAAATGGGCATCGAGCCAATCCTTGGCTACGAGCCGACATCCTGCACCTGTTTCCTGCAAGAAACCAGTATTCAGCCTATCCATGGCAATCAACCTATGGCCCACCTAACCCCCGACTGCACACGCAACACATCCATGTGTCGCGATACTATAAATTTATTGTAATCCATTTTCATAAAAACACCGATAACCATTTTCATAAAACCTCAAGCTCGCCTTGCAATGCGCCGGCTGCTTTTATGGTTTGCAAAATTGTGATCAGGTCTTTTGGCGTAACGCCCAACGCGTTCAACGCTTTTACAAGATCTCCAACACTTGCTGACTTTTGAAAAAGTGCAACGCGATTTCCCTTGGTTTTACCAGATGTTGAAGCGGGCCCGCGAATTTCTGGACTCTCTTCTTGATTTGAACTTGTGGCCTTCACTTGTACAGAAAGATTTCCGTGACTGATTGCAACTGTTTGAATTTGCACACGTTCGCCGATTACCACAGTGCCAGTGCGTTCATTCACAACAACGCGCGCTTTTGTATCACTACTCACGTCTAGGTTTTCAATACTAGCCATGAGTTCAACGGCATCGCCTTCATAATTAAAAGGAACCACAATATCAATTGTGCCTGCATCTTTTGCAGATGCAAATTTTCCACCCAAGTCTTGATTTATGGTCTTAACCACTCGAGATGCGGTTGTGAAATCAGCATCAAACAAAGTGAGTCTAAACATTTTGCGATTTGAAAAATCACTCGCCGAATCTGTTTCAATCATCGCTCCATGGGGAACACGAGCAACTGTAGGGTGACCTTTTTCACTGGTTCCACCACCAGTTGATGGGAGCCCCACAAGTACTCCACCTTGAGCTACAGCGTAAACTTGCTGATCTGAAGCACGTAGAGGTGTTTGAAGAAGTGTTCCACCCACCAAACTTGAAGCGCTTCCGATGCTATTAATAGTGACATCAATTTTATTACCAGCACGCGCAAATGCTGGCAGTGTTGCCGTCACCATAACAGCAGCGACATTTTTACTTTCAATATCAGCTGTACTAAGTTTCATTCCCATTGTGTCAAGCATGCGGGCAATACTTTTTGAAGTGAATTCAGCTTTACCGTCACCGGTTCCGTTAAGACCCACTACGAGACCATAACCAACTAACTGATTCTCTCGAACACCACGAATGTTTGTAATATCTTTTAGTCGTGCTGCTTCAGCAACACCACTTATCAAAATCATGAAAAACATTATTTTAGCGGATGATATCATTTCTTGCATCCTTGCTTGAAGCTATTAAATCAAACTTTCCATCAATGATTTTTGTCGAAGAAATATTATCTGCCGTGATGTCATCTGCACGAAGATTTCCGGTAACAATTATTTTATATTCTCTTCTGCCAATTAATACAGTCTGTTGCCCTTTAACACGATACGAGCCATCAGAGTTTTTCTCAACGATACGACAGGGCACTTGATCAAACTTTGCATCGTCTTTTTCTTTTGTGTTGTCAGCTGAATTTTTATCATTATCTTTATTTTCATCAGTATTGTTAGCATCATTGGCTTGCGCCGGTGGAGGTGGTGGGGTTCCTTGTCCACGATCAGGCGTTGGCTTACCTGCAGTTGCAACTCTGCGAATAATTTTTACTTGAGGTTTATCAAATTTTGCCCAGGCTGTTCTAATTAATTTTATTTTTGTCGAAAGATTATCGCCAGTGCGACCCTCAATGTTGACATTTACAACATCACCAAGAACCCTTAAATTATTCTGACTGAATAAATATGACCCCTGGCCTTCTTTTCTCCAGAGCGATCCAGAATTTTCTTCTAGTGATTGTTCATCTGAAAAATTTTCTTTTGTAACACGTTTGTACTTACGCTCTTTACCCGTCATGACATTTGGCTGTGATGCAAAACTAGGTGATTGTGGCCCTGGTGGCTTAGCCGGTGCACTCGAAGTTCCGCCACCAACAAGGTTCTTCCATTTTCGACCAAGACTTGCACACCCCACAAGATTTACAAGTAGGGCTGACAAAATAAGAATGGAGAAAATATTTTTAATAGTTAACACGCACCACACCCCTAGCTGTAATCACACCACTTAAAATTTTATTTGTGTTTTGGCTCTTCACCTTGACGATGTCACCGATATAACCATTTTGTTGTGAAAACCCTTTTGTAGAAACCGAGAAGGCATCACCACCAGCTACAACTTCTATTTCTTGACCAAACTTTACTGCTGTCTCACGAGCTAAATGCGATCTAGTAACAAGCACCCCTGGCTGTAATGAATGGCGTGTTGTTGCCGTGGGTAAATCTGCAACTTGCGCAGGTATTTCATTTAAAAAAGTAACATCTTCTTTTTGCCATTTAACATCGGCATCAGAAAGATGACTATTAGCTTCAATGCGACGAAGAGTTTTTGCAACGGGCGCAAAATACGCCACCTTGGCATTGATCCAATGTCTTTTGATCACTTGCCCATGCTTTGAAATAACAACCTCAAAACTTGCCGCACCTTTTGGTCGCGTGAGTGGAGGAACTACCTGGACGCTGCCGTCGGGGGGAATGTTGAGCCCTGCAGTTTGCAACTGGATATCCGTTAATTTAGCTTCCCACGAAGGATCCGGCAACGTCCGTAACTTTAACATTTCCTCAATTTGTGAACGTAAAGCATCGCGAGTGATAAAATCCACCGCACGCCGAATAATAATTCTATCCGGAAGCTTAAGTTGCACACCTTGAAGAACACGATTGAATGGTCTCAATCGTTTACTGATCTCAGCTGCGGTCCATTCCACAACTTTTCCAGCTTTTGGGCCTTCACCTAAGTTAAGCGCGCGCAATGCCTTATCATCGTCGATGTTTGTCGTCACAATATCGGCGATGGCGCCAAGTTCCACATTGCTTAATGCAATTTGCGCTTCATTGCGCACGTGAACTTGGTTTTGCGAAGCATGCACTCGCTCACCCAGTAAAAACAAAACTACAAATGTTAAAAACAACCTAGACAACACTTCTCTTACCTCAAATTATTTGAGTTTTGCAGCATTTGGTCGGCAGCTTGAATTACTTTACTGTTCGACTCATAACTTCTCTGCGTTTGAATCATGTTAACCATTTCATCTACAATATTTACGTTTGATGTTTCTAATTGGCCTTGAGCAACCGTACCCAAATTATTCTCACCCGGGTTACCCTGAAGTGGGGCGCCACTTGCACCGGTGGGCATATAAAGATTTTTACCCAATGATTTCAAGCCCGCAGGATTCACAAAATTCACCAATTGAATTTGCCCTACTTGTTGGGGTGCTGTGCTGCCAGCTTGTGCGACACTGACTTCCCCTAAATCAGAAATATTTATTCCTGAAGCATCTGGGGGTATAACAATTTCAGGAACTAATGGATTACCATTTTTATCAACAATTCTTCCGCCTGTGTCTTTGTGAAATGTTCCATCACGAGTGTACCCAATTTGCCCGTTAGCCATTTGAATCGGGAAAAAACCATTTCCTTCAATTTGAATATCAAGAGGGTTACGTGTGATTTTTGCCGAGCCTTCATCAAATATTTTTTGAGTTGCTCCAGTTTTTACACCCAGACCTGTTTGCACACCTGAAGGGTGAACAGTGCCTGCTGAAAGTTGAGCCCCCGGTTCTTTGATTGTTTGATAGAGAAGATCTTCAAACTCGGCTCGTGATTTTTTAAACCCAATTGTACTGACGTTAGCCATGTTGTTGGCTGTCACATCTAATTGTGTTTGTTGAGCCTGCATTCCAGTAGCCGCGGTATTAAGTGCTTTTAACATTTAATCACCTCATTATTTGGGAACTTCATTGATAAGCTTCCCATCCATTTCGTCATAGGCTTTAATCACACGCTGTGCGCTTTCAAAATTTCTTGAAGTTTGAATCATGTCAGTCATTTCTTTAACAATGTTCACGTTAGAGGTTTCAACAAAACCTTGATGCACTTCGGTTGAAGAATTAAGCACTCGAGGAATCGTCGTATCAGTAATGGAGTAAAGTGAGTGACCCATCTTTTTTAGATGTTCATTGTTTTCATATTCAACAATGCTTAGCTGGCCAAGACTTTCACCATTTTGATAAATTTCACCTTGTTGCGTAAATGTAATTGTCCCGCCGCCACCAACAGTAATCGTGCGACTGGCGGGGTCAGATGCACCCGGTGCACCAGGTGCTGCGTTACTCGCATCTCGTTTTAAAACAGGAAAACCATCAGTTGTTGTTAAGACACCTTGAGCATTCAGACTCATCGTACCCTTACGTGTGAGCCTTGGACCTTGAGGAGTGAGGACTTCGATAAAACCTTTTCCCTCGAGTGCAACGTCAAGTTTATTTCCGGTAGCTTTCACTCCACCCTGGGTGTGATCTGTAAATGTGCCGTCGAGACTGACATAACTTTTATCAGTGCCTTGCATATCAAAAAAACTATTAAGGCTCGCGGGGATGCGGGGAACCGTATTGACGTCAGGCATTTTTTCAAGAGTGGTGAGATATTCTTTGAAAGTATTTTTATCACCCTTAAAACCAGGAGTGTTTGCATTTGCGATATTGTTTGCAATGGTATCGAGCTGATGACTCTGAGCCATCGCGCCTGATAATGCTGAGTAAATTCCTTTACCGCTCATCACATTCTCCTTGTCGTATGCCCTCATGGCACAAGACATTTGTAGGGCCGCACTCACATAGGAGGGGACCTCTGCCATATAGCAAAGCACTTGATGTGCCACCCAGACGTGGGACTAGCAGTTGAGATGTAAGTATGCGGAATGCGGTTCGCGAGCTGGAGAATAATAATGCTAGAGCAAGAGTTGGTGCGGGAAATTATGTTGGTTTTTTGACGGTGGTGTCAAGAAGTGTGGGTTTGGCGCAGGGGTGGCGCGGGTGTGGCGCAGGGTGTGCGTGG